>JBJTMW010000248.1:0-2746 GCA_046070715.1 Aquirufa sp.
AAACAAAAGGAATCCCCTTTTCGCCCCATTGATCCAATTGTTTGGCTACCTGTACAAAGGGCAAAAAGGGGACTTCCATCTATTTTAAGCGATAAGTGCTGGTGCCAAACTGAGTAATTTAGGGATACCAGCTGGATTTTGTCCTCCTGCCGTAGCTAGGAATGGTTGACCACCTCCACCACCTTGCACTTCTTTCGCTAATTCGCGAATGATTTTGCCAGCGTCTAAACCTTTGCTTGCCACTACTTCTTTTGAGATAGAAATCGCTAAGCTTGCTTTTCCTTCAATTTCAGCTGCTAACAGCACGAACAAATTCTCTTGGTTTTCTTGTAAATCGAAGGCAAGGTTCTTCAAAGCGTCTGCGGTAGGAGCAGAGACTTGTTTAATGATGGAATTAACAGGTCCAGCCACGATTTCTTTCATGAGGCTGTTTTTCAAACCTGAAATCTCTTTCTGTTGGTAAGCTGCAACCGTTTTTTGAAGAGCTGAGTTGCTCTCAATTAAGTTAGCCACTGCCTTAACCAACTCTTTCGGTGCTTTCAATAAGTCATTGATTTCACTCAAAAGTGCCTCTTGCAAGCTTAATAATTCATAGGCCTTTTGAGAAGTGATGGCTTCGATACGGCGAACCCCCGTAGCCACAGAACTCTCTGATGTAATTTTAAACAAGCCAATTTCGCCCGTAGACGGAACGTGCGTTCCACCACAAAGCTCTACTGAGAAGTTCTTGTCAAACGTAATGACGCGTACAAAATCGCCGTATTTTTCCCCAAACAAGGCCATCGCCCCTTTATCTTTCGCTTCTGCAATCGGAACGTTACGCTCTTCTAACAGTGGAATGTTCTCTGCGATTTTGGCATTCACAATTTGCTCGATTTGTTTGATCTCTTCGTCTGTCACTTTTTGGAAATGAGAGAAGTCAAAACGCAATAAATCCTCGTTCACTAAGCTACCTTTCTGTGCTACATGCTTACCTAATACTTCTTGTAAAGCCGCTTGCATTAAGTGAGTAGAACTGTGGTGGTGCGTAATCGCACGACGACGTAAAGTCGCAATGCTCGCCTTCACAGGTTCGCCCGCTAGAGTCTCAATACGCGCATCTGATACGATATGTACGATCAGATCATTCTCCTTCTTCGTATCAATCACAGGAAGAGAAATACCTGATGTCGAGAATAATAAAGTACCTGTATCACCCACTTGTCCACCGGATTCAGCATAGAAAGGGGTCGTTTCTAATACGACTTTGTATTGAACACCGGCCTTATTTTGAATCTTCTGGTATTTTAAAACTTGGGTATCTGTCTCATTCGAATCATATCCGATGAAGCTCACCTCATCGCCTTCGTTCACGATGACCCAATCCTCAGCACTTGCACCGGCATCTTTACGAGAACGCTCTTTTTGTGCTTTCAAAGCAGCATTAAATCCAGGTTCATCAATATCCAAACCTTTTTCTCGCGCAATTAGCGCAGTTAAATCGACAGGGAAACCGTAGGTGTCATTTAATTCAAATACCTCATCGCCAGATAGGACTTTACCCGAGCAATCTTCCATTAATTTGTCTAAACGAACTAATCCGGAAGACAAAGTACGTAAGAAAGAAACTTCCTCTTCGTATATCACTTTAGCAACAAAGGCTTCTTGTGAGATTAATTCATCAAATACTCCTTTGAATTGTTGCGCTAATCCAGGGATTAATAAGTGCAAGAAAGGCTCTTTGAAGTCCAAATACGTATAGCCATAACGCACCGCACGACGTAAAATACGACGAATCACATAGCCTGCTTTGTTATTAGAAGGCAATTGTCCATCTGCTATCGTAAAGGCGATGGCACGAATATGGTCAGCGATTACGCGCATCGCGATATCAGCCCATTTTTCGTCTCCATATTTTTTTCCACTTTTTGCAGCGATATATTGAATCGTACCTTGGAAAACATCCGTATCATAATTTGATTGCTTTCCTTGAATCGCCATGCATAGACGCTCAAAGCCCATTCCTGTATCTACGTGTTTGTTCGGAAGCGGTACCAAAGAACCATCTGCCATTCTTTCAAACTGCATAAATACGTTATTCCAAATCTCTACGACTTGAGGATGATCTGCGTTCACTAGGGATTTGCCGGATACCTTATTAACTTCATCTTGATTTCTGAGGTCAATATGGATTTCAGAGCAAGGCCCACAAGGTCCTGTTTCACCCATCTCCCAGAAATTGTCTTTTTTGTTACCGTAAATAATGCGATCCTCTCCCACAATCGCCTTCCAAATATCAAACGCTTCTTGGTCAAACGGCACACCATCTTTCTTATCTCCTTCGAAAACCGACACATAAATACGGTCCTTCGGTAGTTTAAATACCTCTGTTAATAATTCCCACGACCAGGTTAAAGCCTCTTGTTTAAAATAATCACCAAACGACCAGTTTCCTAGCATCTCAAACATCGTATGGTGGTAGGTGTCAAAACCTACATCCTCTAAGTCATTGTGCTTACCAGACACACGAAGACACTTTTGTGTATCTGCAATTCTCTTCGAGGGCGGCGTTCCGTTTCCTAAGAAGAAATCTTTGAATTGTGCCATACCAGAGTTATTGAACAACAAGGTAGGGTCATTTTTAGCCACCAAAGGAGCAGAAGGAACAATTAAATGGCCTTTAGATTGAAAGAAATCCAAAAATTGTTGACGTATCTGAGAAGAGGTCATGCGTTTTATTGTAAAATGAAAGGAACCTTTGTAGTTT
>JBJTMW010000249.1:0-7222 GCA_046070715.1 Aquirufa sp.
GATTCCATTCTTAGAACATGATGATGCGAACCGTGCCTTGATGGGATCGAACATGCAGCGCCAAGCGGTGCCATTGTTACGTCCAGAAGCACCTATCGTAGGTACAGGTTTAGAACACCGCGTGGCGATTGACTCTCGTACTTTAGTGGTAGCTGAAGGAAGTGGTGTGATCGAATACGTAGATGCGTTAAGAATCGTAGTGAACTACGATCAAACGGAGGAGCAAAAATTAGTAAGCTTCCACGGATCGACGAAAGAATACAAATTAATCAAGTTCCGTAGAACGAACCAGGATACCACGATCAACTTGAAACCGATTGTCTTCAAAGGACAAAAAGTGGAAAAAGGTCAAGCGCTTTGCGAGGGTTATGCCACTCAAGCAGGTGAGCTAGCTTTAGGTCGTAACATGAAAGTGGCGTTCATGCCATGGCAAGGTTACAACTTTGAGGATGCGATCGTGATGTCTGAAAAAGTGGTTCGTGACGATATCTTTACTTCGATCCACATTGAGGAATTCGAATTAGAGGTACGTGATACGAAACGTGGTGAGGAGGAATTAACTTCTGAAATCCCGAACGTTTCTGAGGAGACCGTTCGTAACCTAGACGAGAACGGTGTGGTTCGCGTAGGTTCTGAGGTGAAAGAAGGAGATATCTTAATTGGTAAGATTACACCAAAAGGAGAATCAGATACTCCAGAAGAGAAATTATTACGTGCCATCTTTGGTGACAAGGCTGGTGATGTGAAAGATGCTTCGAAGAAAGCGCCACCATCATTAAAAGGGGTGGTTATCGACACGAAATTGTTCTCTCGTCCTAAAAAGGATAAGGATCAACGTGATAAGTCGAAAGCTGAATTGAAATTAGTCATGAAGCAATACGGTAAAGACCTATTAGAGGTTCGTAAGATCATGATCGAAAAGACCGTTGCTTTATTAGCTGGCAAGACGAGTGGTGGTATCCGCCACAAGTTTGGCACAGTGATCGTAGAGAAAGGGGTGAAATTCACAGCGAAGAATATCGAAGAATTATTATTCCCAGATAAAAACTTATACCGCGATGAGTCAACGTATGCCGTTCCTGAAGAAGCGAATTTACTTTCAGATTTGATTGTAGAAGAGGCGACAGCGGATGCAGCGACGAACGCAACTTTCTTAGCGTTAATTAAGAGCTACCACGTTCGTCGTAACGAAATCGCTGGTAACTTTAAGCGTGAGCGTTTCGTGTTAGAAGTAGGTGATGAATTACCTGCTGGTATCGTGAAATTAGCGAAGGTGTATGTAGCTAAGAAACGTAAGTTAAAAGTGGGTGATAAGATGGCGGGTCGTCACGGTAATAAGGGTATTGTTGCTCGTATCGTACGTGAAGAAGATATGCCATTCTTAGAAGATGGAACACCAGTAGATATCGTATTGAATCCACTAGGGGTACCATCTCGTATGAACTTAGGACAAATTTACGAGACCGTATTAGGTTGGGCTGGACAAAAATTAGGTAAGCGTTATGCAACGCCTATTTTCGACGGTGGAACTGAAGCAGAGGTAGCCGCTGAATTAACGTTAGCCGGTTTACCAGACTGGGGTCGTACGTATTTATACAATGGTTTAACGGGTGATAAATTTGATCAACCGGTGACTGTAGGTATCATCTATATGTTGAAACTGGGTCACTTAGTCGATGATAAGATGCACGCACGTTCGATCGGACCTTACTCATTAATTACACAACAACCATTGGGTGGTAAAGCTCAGTTTGGTGGTCAGCGTTTTGGTGAGATGGAGGTTTGGGCATTAGAGGCCTTCGGTGCAGCGAATATCTTGCAAGAGATCTTAACTGTGAAGTCTGATGATGTCATCGGTCGCGCAAAAGCTTACGAAGCGATTGTAAAAGGGGAAAATATGCCAAAGCCTAACATTCCAGAATCATTCAACGTATTGATTCACGAATTGAGAGGTTTAGCCCTTGAAATCACCCTTGAGTAAAACCATAGGGCTTTGGCCCTTAAAAAAAGAGTTCATTTTCCAATAAAATACATAGAAAATGTCATTTAAAAAGACTAGAAAGCTGAATAGCGATTTCCAAAAAGTAACCATCTCACTAGCCTCTCCTGAGTCCATCTTAGAGGGGTCTAATGGCGAGGTAACACAACCGGAAACCATCAACTACCGTACCTACAAACCCGAAATGGGCGGTTTGTTTTGCGAGCGTATCTTCGGTCCTACAAAGGACTGGGAGTGTCACTGCGGTAAATACAAGCGTATTCGTTACAAAGGCATCATTTGCGATCGCTGTGGTGTAGAAGTAACGGAGAAAAAAGTACGTCGTGAGCGTATGGGCCACATCGAATTAGTGGTTCCAGTAGCACACATCTGGTACTTCCGTAGCTTACCGAACAAAATCGGTTACATGCTAGGTTTATCTACGAAGAAACTAGACCAAGTAATTTATTACGAGCGTTTCGTCGTAGTTCAACCAGGTATGTACGCGGAAGAAGGAAAGATTGGTAGCCAATACCTTGATTTCTTAACAGAAGACGAGTACTTAGATATCTTAGACAAATTACCGCGCGAGAACCAACATTTACCTGATGAAGATCCACAGAAATTCATCGCGAAAATGGGTGCTGACGCGTTAAATATGTTGTTAACACGCATTGACTTAGACAGCTTATCGGCTGATTTGCGTCACTCTGCGGACACAGAATCCTCTCAACAACGTAAGGCTGAAGCCTTGAAGCGTTTGAAAGTGGTAGAAGCGTTCCGTGAGTCGATCGGTCGTATCGATAACCGTCCTGAGTGGATGATCATCAAAATGGTTCCAGTAATTCCACCAGAATTGCGTCCATTGGTGCCATTAGATGGTGGTCGTTTTGCGACATCTGACTTGAACGACTTATACCGTCGTGTGATTATCCGTAACAACCGTTTGAAGCGTTTAATCGAGATCAAAGCGCCAGAGGTAATCTTACGTAACGAAAAACGTATGTTGCAAGAGGCTGTAGATAGCTTATTTGACAACTCACGTAAAGTAAATGCGGTTCGTTCGGAAGGTAACCGTGCCTTGAAGTCTCTTTCTGATATGTTGAAAGGTAAGCAAGGTCGTTTCCGTCAAAACTTATTAGGTAAGCGTGTCGATTATTCAGGTCGTTCGGTTATCGTGGTAGGTCCAGAATTGAAAATGCACGAGTGTGGTCTTCCAAAAGACATGGCGGCAGAATTGTTCAAGCCGTTTGTGATCCGTAAGTTGATCGAGCGTGGTATCGTGAAGACAGTTAAGTCTGCGAAGAAGATTGTGGATCGTAAGGATCCAGTGGTTTGGGATATTTTGGAAAATGTGATGAAAGGACACCCAGTTCTTTTAAACCGTGCTCCTACGCTTCACCGTTTAGGTATCCAAGCTTTCCAACCGAAATTAATCGAAGGAAAAGCGATCCAATTGCACCCATTAACGTGTACGGCCTTTAACGCCGATTTCGATGGTGACCAGATGGCGGTTCACGTTCCACTAGGACATGAAGCGATTTTGGAAGCCTCGTTATTAATGCTTGCATCGCATAACATCTTGAACCCAGCGAATGGTGCGCCTATTACGGTACCATCTCAGGACATGGTGTTAGGTTTATATTATGTAACTAAAGGACGTAAGTCTACTCCTGACCACAAGGTAGAGGGAGAAGGACACCGTTTCTACGGATTTGAGGAGGTTGTTATCGCCTTGAACGAGAAGAAATTGTCTAAGCACGCGAACATCGTGGTGAAAGCTACGGTTCGTAAGGACGATGGTACATTGGTAGAAGAAATGGTGGAAACTGTGGCTGGCCGTGTATTATTCAACTTATGTGTTCCTACTGCTGTGGGTTACATCAATGAGTTATTGACGAAGAAGAAGTTGCAACAAATCATCTCACACGTTCACAAGATCTGTGGTATGGCACGTACAGCGCAATTCTTAGATGATATCAAAGAATTAGGTTTCCAACAAGCCTTCCATGGTGGTTTATCAATGGGTATAGGTGATGTCCAAATTCCGGCTGAAAAAGCTTCTTTAGTGAAGAAAGCACAGGAAGATGTTCAAGCGGTTTGGGATAACTACTTAATGGGTTTAATCACAGATAACGAGCGTTACAACGCAGTTATTGACATCTGGACCAAAGTGAACTCGAAAATTACCGAGACTTTGATGAAGCAGATGGAAGAGGATAACCAAGGATTTAACGCGATCTACATGATGATGCACTCCGGAGCCCGTGGTTCTCGTGAGCAAATTCGTCAACTAGGTGGTATGCGTGGTTTGATGGCGAAACCTCAGAAGAACTTACAAGGTTCAGTAGGTGAAATCATCGAAAACCCAATCCTTTCTAACTTTAAAGAAGGTCTTGACGTATTAGAGTACTTTATCTCGACTCACGGTGCGCGTAAAGGTTTGGCAGATACTGCCTTGAAAACAGCCGATGCGGGTTACTTGACTCGTCGTCTACACGACGTAGCGCAAGACGTGATCGTGAACGAAGAAGATTGCGGTACTTTACGTGGTATTGAGGTGTTCCCATTGAAAGATAATGAGGAGATCATCGAGCCATTGTCGGAGCGTATCTTAGGTCGTGTATCCGTACATGATGTTATTGATCCAGTTTCAGGTGAATTAATTGTTTCTTCGGGAGATGAAATCACGGAAATTGCTGCTCAGAAAATCGACGAAACGGCGATTGATTCCGTAGAGATTCGTTCGGTATTAACTTGCGAAACGCGTAGTGGTGTTTGTGCGAAGTGTTATGGACGTAACTTGTCTACAGCACGCATGGTGAACATCGGTGAGGCTGTTGGTGTAATTGCATCGCAATCTATCGGTGAGCCAGGAACGCAGTTGACCTTACGTACGTTCCACGTGGGTGGTACCGCGCAAAACGTATCCTTGGATGCGAGCGTAAAGGCGAAGTTTGATGGTGTGATTAAGTTTGAAGAGGTTCGTTCGGTAAGCTCAACAGATGCAGAGGGTAATGCCACTGAAATCGTGATGGGTCGTTCGGGTGAGGTTCAAATTGTGAATCCTGCTAACAAGCAAGTATTGATTTCAAGCAACGTACCTTACGGTTCATTCTTACGCGTGAAAGATGGTCAAACGATCAAGAAAGGCGAAGAGATTTGCGCATGGGATCCATACAATGCGGTCATCTTATCAGAAGCTGAAGGTAAAGTAGAATTCGAGGCAATCGAAGAAAACAATACTTACAAAGAAGAGGCGGATGAGCAAACAGGTATGCGTGAGAAGGTAATCATCGAGTCGAAAGACAAGACGAAAAACCCATCCGTATTAGTTGTTGCCAAAGGCAAAGAAAACTTAGTATACAACGTTCCAGTGGGTGCGCGTTTAGCGATCGACGAGGGAGATAAAATCAAAGCGGGTCAAATCATCGCGAAGATTCCACGTGCTGCGGGTAAAACGCGTGACATTACGGGAGGTCTTCCGCGTGTAACGGAATTATTCGAGGCGCGTAACCCATCGAACCCAGCGGTGGTATCTGAAATCGATGGGGTAATTTCTTACGGTGTGATCAAGCGTGGTAACCGTGAAATTATCGTAACGCCGAAAGAAGGTACAGAGCGTCGTTACTTGGTGCCATTGACTCGTTTCATCTTAGTACAAAATAATGACTTCGTACGTGCGGGTATGCCGTTATCGGATGGTGCGATTACGCCATCAGATATCTTGAAGATCAAAGGACCAACAGCGGTTCAGGAATACTTAGTAAACGAGATCCAAGATGTATACCGTCTACAAGGGGTAAAAATCAACGATAAGCACATCGAGTGTATTGTACGCCAAATGATGCAGAAAGTTGAGATCCTTGAGCCAGGTGATACGCAATTCTTGCAAGGTCAAAACGTTGATCGTTTTGTCTTCCGTCAAGAGAATGATACGATCTTGGATAAGAAAGTAATTACTGACGCGGGTGATTCGGAGAAATACAAAGCAGGTATGATCTTGACAGCACGTGCTTTACGTGATGAGAACTCATCATTGAAGCGTCGTGACTTGAAATTGATGAAAGTACGTGATGCGCAAGCGGCAGTATCCTCATCGAACTTGCAAGGTATCACACAAGCTTCGTTAGGTACGGATTCATTCATCTCAGCAGCATCGTTCCAAGAGACTACCAAAGTTCTTTCGGAAGCATCGATTCGCGCGAAACAAGATACCTTGGACGGCTTGAAAGAGAACGTTATCGTAGGTCACTTGATTCCAGCGGGTACAGGTGTTCGTCGCTACCAAAACATTTTAGTAAACTCAGCAGATGAGTTGAAACAATTGGAGAAAGCGACTGCTGTAGAAGTAGAAGAAGTAAAAGAAACAGCAGCGAGCAACTAATCTTGCTTGAAGTTTATTCATTTAGAACCCTGGACGGCAACGTTCAGGGTTCTTTTTTTATCAGCCACTTGATAACTCCATTTTTCGAATTGCCATTGTTTCCTGGCTTTGCCAATTTTAGGGCATGGCAACTATCAAACAACAAGAGAGCAAAGATTGTGGAATTGCCTGCCTGGCATCGATTGGGCAGCATTATGGCTTGTATCTACCTCAATCCAAAATTCGGGCTTGGGCCCAAACGGATTTGCAGGGGACAAATCTGTTGGGGATGCTTCACGCGGCAACGCAAATGGGCTTTGAAGCCAAGGCCTTACGTGGAACAGTTGGCCAACTCAAACACCTCCCCTTGCCGGCGATTGCCCATGGGATGATTGAAAAAAATCTGAGCCATTTTGTGGTCATCCAACAAGTTCACGCGCGCTATGTTCGCGTGATGGATCCGCTCGTAGGGGAAATAATCAAAATGAATTGGTCGGAATTCGAAGCATTTTGGACGGGCGTGGTGCTTCGGCTACAACCAACGGATTCCTTTAAGGCCTACAGGGAAATTGTACCGATGTACGAACGGATGTGGGAACACATCAAGGTCTATTGGCTTAGGTTATTGGCGACATGGCTTGCAGCTATCCTCTATACGCTTTTGGGGCTCAGTATGAGCTTTTTTATTCAGCAAATTTCGGATATTATCATCCCCCAAAGAAATAAGTCATTGCTTGGAGAGTATACGTTGATCATGTTGGCAATTATGTTATTGCAATTCGGATGCCTCGCCCTGAAAGCGAGCAATACCCTGTATATCGGAAAGCGAATTGATCAGCGATTGACGCAAACGTATTTTCAACGATTACTGAGCCTGC
>JBJTMW010000250.1:0-8484 GCA_046070715.1 Aquirufa sp.
CGAATATCGTGAATAATATTGTAAACGTTATTGTTCGTATCCAATGGCGCAGCGCGCTCTAAGTAGGTTAATGCAATAGAATCTTTACCTAATCCTTGGTATCCTTTGCCGAAGTACAAATCATCCATGTAGTATGGTTTCACACCTGAACGAACCATTCCTTCCAAGTTATCAATCCCTTGTTGGTAATTCTTCATCTCAACGTTTGAATATCCACGCATACGAAAGATATCGTTGTCTTTCACGCCTTTCTTATCCGCCTCATCCGTGTATTTCATCGCACCTTCGTAATCTTGAGACAAGAATAATAATTTTGCGGTTTCCAAAGTCACCTCCGGAGTCGCCTCTGCTTTCTCAAGATACTTTCTGAAATAACGCGACGCGTTTTTGTATTGGCTACCCACGATCAAATACTCACCATAACGCTTGTGAGCTGGTGCATAGTTTGAATCTAAGTCGATCGCCTCTTTGTAACGAGATTGTGTCTCGCGGTAGTTTTTACCACGTAAGAAAACCGTTCCAATTTTCACTTTCGCTTTTACATTCTTAGGGTCTTGCATTAATGCTTGCTCGTAAGAAGAAACCGCGTTGCCTCCGTCATTCTTGATTAAGAAGGCATCACCACGAACGATCATTTGCTCTGCGTTAGGGCCTTTCTTTGTTTTCTCTAACATTAGGTCGATTAAACGAATCGCCTCAGCAGGATCGTTATTATTCGCATTGAATTCTGGATCGCGTCCTAATTTGTAGAACATCTCATACGCTTCCGCGATACGGTGAAGCACATCTCCATTTTTGTATTTCGTTTCAGACAAAATGCGGTCGAAATCCACTTTCGCTTCATTTACCTTATTTTGACCTACTTTGATGGATGCTAAACCTACTTGATTCAAATAGTTCTTAGGATCAGCTGCTAAACCTTTTTTGAAGGCATCCTCAGCACCCGCCCAATCTCTGCGAGACAAATAATAATAACCTAAATAATAATAATTTTCACCGGTAGGAGAAGCCGTCACTAAGCCTTCAAAAACTTGCTTTGCTTTGCTTGGTTGATCGCGATCGATTAAGTGTAATCCGTCTGCGATAGTTTGTCCCATTGCCATATTGGTGATCAATAAACTGATTGCCAATATCCACGATTTCATTTTCTTCATTTTGTTTTTTTAATTAATAGCTTTCAATATTTTTCCTAGGCCTCGAACACCGAAATGTCCAATTTTATACACTTAACTTATAATTCGTAAGAACAACAAAAATAAAAACAATCTTCTATTTTCCCTAGTCTAAACCGAATAAAAATACACTATTGACTAATTTGATACGTACGAATCGTGATAGGACGGGTCATGGGAATTAAGCCAGCCTTCAAAACAATCAATTGTCCTAAATCACCAGAGACATAATTCAAGAATCCAGTTCCTAATCCTTGGTGTGCTTCTTTTAAAATATACTTGATTTCCCGGCGTAGAGGGTACTTTTTTAAGGCCAAATTATACCCAAAAGGTTGTTCATAAGGCATACCTTTGCCTTCCGAAACAGATACCACATTCACAGAGCGAATAAAACCAAGTGAAGTGGGATTATCTCCATCACTAATCCAGTTCGACCCAACAATACCAATGGCATGCGGATCATTTTTCACCTGTTTGATCACCTCTGGGTTAGACCCAGCTGCCACTACATGGAGTTTCGCCGCACTCGAAATCTTTAATTTGTCTAATAAAAATTTCAAATTACTCGAATTCGCTTTGTCTACTACCAGCGTATATTTCGATGAAGTACCCACGATTAGATCCTTTAGATCTGCTAAGGTCATGAGCGTATCCGAATTGGAATTATGCGCTAACAAAGCGATGCCATCAGCCGCAATCGTATAGCTGCGGTAAGTAACCGCTTTGCGTGTAAAAATTTCTTTTTCTTTGGCCGTCAAATCCCTCGTCACCACTACCCCGCGAATCTTGTCATTTAGCATATCAGCAATGATTTCATTCTCCGGACTAAACTTGTACTTGATTTTCGCGTATTTATATTGCTCTTCAAAAGCCGTCTTTTCCGCCTTCATCAATGGCTCGAATGACTCATCCACGCCCAATGTAATTTCACCCACCGTCGCGGAATCAGTAGGCCCCTCTTTTTTATCCGTGGAACATTGAAAAAAACATAGTCCCAAAAGAACTAAACTAATATTTCTGGTATTCTTCATCATCCTCATTTGTCGAGTTGAAATAAGCATACGCTCTCCATATCCGGAATAAGCCATACGCCATAAATAGCAATCCAAATAACACAATCGTAGGTATCCCAAAACTCATACCTAAGTCAAATTCCGAATAAAAAGCCACATACATCCCTAACAAAAAATAGGCAAAGGCAACGATTAATCGAAATCCAATATTAATCCAAATAGCAACAGGTCTTTTCATATTCTTTAAAAAAACAGACCTGCTAAAAATACATTCAGCAGGTCTGTCTATTGTTTTACGCTTTGATCTTATTCAGATAAAACGAACGTAATGGGTTGAGTAAAACGAGATCTAACCGCGCGTCCAGATTGTTTACCAGGATTCCATCTTGGCATCGATTTGATTACACGAATAGCTTCCTCATCACATCCGAATCCAACACCTTTCAAAACTTGTACGTCTTGAACGGTACCGTCCGTATTCACAACGAAAGAGACGAATACTCTACCGCCTACGTTTGCACGTTGCGCAGCAGATGGGTATTTCAACGTCTTACTTAAGAAACGTCCCCATGCACCCGGTCCCCCTGGGAATTCAGCTTGTTGCTCTACAGCCGTAAAGATTTCATCTTCAGCAGGCTTAGGAGGTTCAACAGGCTCAGATCCTTTCGCATCTGGATCCACTGGTGGTTCATACGACTCGTCTGTTCCTTTCACTGTTTCAGCAGAAGTATTACCTCTAACCTCTTCAGGTGGCGGCTCAGGTTTCGTTACTTCCTCATCATGCTTGATTTCTGGAGGTAAGAATTTCGTCGTTGTCACCTTAGGAATTTCCTTGGGTGGTGGCGGTGGCGGCGGTGGAGGCAACTCAACCTTTTTAGGTGGAGCTGGCTTGTCCAGTTTCATTACTTCAGCAGTCACCTCAGTCTTATCTTCAGACACGGCTGTTAACTGTTTCCAGAAAGCAGCAATCAAAAGAGCACCGACAAAGAGTGCAGAGCCTAGTAATACGGACCGCTTCATTACTTTAGGATATGTCTTGCGCAGAACGAAGGCACCGAATTCACGGTTCTTGTCTTTGAAGATAATATCGTCCAAAGTAGCATCTTGGCTTATTACTTGTGACATAATATTCGTTTAATTTAAAATTAATTTATACCCTTATTTTCCTGATCGTTTAATCAGTGCCTCCGTATCCGGATCAATTTCTAACAAAGCATAACGCTTGTTGTTAGTAATCGCACATTCATCAAGCATGTCAATCATATTGCGATACTTCGCTTTTTTGGTTGGCTTGATCACGATAGTAAAATTATTACCCACTTTCGCTTTCAGATCCGCGATAACCTTGCGAATTCCTGTATCCGAATAGTTAGTAACTTGCATTACTGTACCTGCTTCAGTAGGGATACCTTGGTAGTAATACACCTTCGTTTCATCTGGACACACTGTAAGTGTTTCCGATAATTTTACTGGTGATGTTTCCTTTGTATCCGTTTTATCAGGCATGTTTAATTGCATGGTAACGGGCTTTGCTAACGTCGTTGTTAACATAAAGAAAGTAATCAAAAGGAAGCCTAAGTCCACCATGGGTGTCATGTCGATTTTGGTCGACATTTTCTTACTACGCTTCTTTCCGCCTTTCTTCCCGCCACCGGAGCTATCTATTTCTGCCATTTCTTTTCGTAATTAAAAATGAAAACTTATTTCGGTTTATTTTCCGGTCCAGTCACTAACTGGAAGATATTGATGTTCTGAGCCTGCAAAGTACCGATGATATCAGCAAACACTTTGTAGTTAGATTCTTTATCTCCTTTGATAGCAACTTTCAATTCTGGATTAGACAATTTCGCATAACCCACCCAATACGAAAGCTCGTTATTGGCTGAATCAATTGGAATCCCCTTGCTTAGCTTCTTAGCTTCTGAAGGTTTCATATTTAACACCTGACGCATTGCTCCTAGAGGATAGCCTACGATTTCTGAAGCCATAAAGTTCTTCTTCATCTCAGCCGTTACAGCGATACCATAGCGATTAGCCATACGCTCTAACATAAACTCACGAGCCATTTGATCATCAGTTGCCAAATAAACGCCACCTTCTGGTGAAACACTAACCATTAGCATACCATCTTTTGTATTCAAAGGTTTCTCTGAGATAGAAGATGGAGGAGTGATCGTAACTGCCTCTTCTGGACGGAACTTCGCGGTTAACATGAAGAACGTCAAAAGAAGGAAAGCCACGTCACACATCGCTGTCATGTCGAGTGAGACACTATGTCGTTTAGCTTTAACTTTTGGCATAACAATTATTTTTTTGAACGGTGAATAAAATTGAATGAAAGGGCAAAGCCCCTAAATCAGTTCAAATATTAATTGTGATGCGTAGCGTAGTTTTGGTTAACACTTAAGCCGATTTCGTCGATGCTATAAGTTAACTCATCAATTTTCGCTGTAAATACGTTGTATGCAATGATACAGATCGCTGAAGTACCGATACCTAATGCCGTGTTGATTAAGGCTTCAGAGATACCATTTGCTAACGCTGATGAATCAGTTGATCCACCTGAGTTACCTAATGACGCGAAGGCCTTGATCATACCTACTACCGTTCCTAATAGACCGATCAAAGTAGATACCGATGCTAAAGTTGCAATGATAGTTAAGTTTTTCTCTAACATTGGCAATTCTAATGAAGTAGCTTCTTCCACTTCTTTGCTCAATGCAGCTAATTTTTGCTCTTTATCTAAAGACTTCTCTGTAGTTAACGCTTTGTATTTTTTGATAGCAGCTAACGTTACGTTACCTACAGATCCTTTTTGCTTATCACAAGCTTTCAATGCACCTTCTACATCATCTTTGTCTAAAGATGCTTGTACTGAACGTACGAATGCATTTACATCACCAGTACCTTTTGCTTTACCGATTGTGAATAAACGCTCAATTGAGAATGTTAATGCAGTTAAGAAACAAGTCATCAAAACTGGTACAATTACTCCACCTTTGTAAACTACACCAAAGTAGTCACCTGGAAGTGGGTGTCCTTCGTTAGTTCCGCCTTCAAAGTGAGAACCATCACCCATCACAAAGTTGTAGATTGCAAGGGCAATTGCGAATAGAACAATTAGAATTAAACCTGCAGAAATACCGCCAGATTTTTTTTCGGTTGCAGCTGGCTTAGCAGCTGGCTTTGGTTGTTGTGTACTCATTAGTTTGGTAATTTGGGGTTAAAGAATTATTTTTTAATAAAACTTGTAGAAAATGCGGCGATCGTAGTTTTCATAGTTTAGACTCTCGCTTTCCTTTTCAGTAAAGGCAAAAGTAATAGAATTCTAATATAATTTTCATCCTTTAAATAATCAGTACAGGGTTACTGGCAGGCCACAGATTAGGGACTATTGTATTAATCCGATATTTTCTACTAATAACAGATATTTTTAGGGTACTATTTTGAGATTATGGAATTATAAAAAAAAAATAAAAAAATTAAATTTTGTTGAGAATTTCCTGATTAAACCTAATTATTGACTTAATTTTGACCGTCAAAATAAACACCATGATCGACTCTCCATTCAATCCCAAAGGCCCCCGAGCTTTGACCAGAAGCAAGGATAACATGAGCTTGAAAGAGGCGATTGAATCACTTTTGCGGGTCTATCAATTACAGAATAAGTACGATGAGACTTATATAGTAGCGCATTGGGAGGAGATCATGGGCAAACCCATTGCCGCCAGAACGACGAAAGTCTTTATCAAGGATAAAAAACTCTTTTTAGGACTTGATTCCGCTCCTTTGAAGAAAGAACTGTTGATGGCGAAGCAGAAAATGATTGAGTTGTTGAATAAAACAGCTCAGCAGGACATTATAACGGAGGTTGTCTTTCTCTAAAAAGATCCCAAGCCAGCCATATCCATACCCCCAATAAAGGCAAGATCATTAAGGCTAACGGGTTGATAAATTCATTCCTTATATAGGCCGGGAATAAATCCGTAGGAGAGAAGCTCGAAATCAATAAGGTAAAGATCAACATCGCCCAGCGCTCCTTCGTTTTTTCTCCTAGTGCAAACCAGATTCCTACCGCCGGGAAAGCCATCACTAAGGTCGGGGATTCGGTACCGGTGCTCGCAAGCATGATATACAGTAGAACGAAGGCCAAAATACGTAGTCTAAAGTCTGGATCTGACCATTTCTTTGTTTGAAAGAACAGGTACACGTTCAAGATCATGGAGGGGATGAGGAACCAAAGATTGGACACATTCGGATCGCCTGTCCAGCGGCGAATCATGCCCATCACGCAGACATCTGTCCGAATGTTTTTGATGTTCTCGTTCAGCTCGTTTTTGTGCGCGAGGATGCCCATCCATTCGTGGTATGTTTGGAGGCCATAGTCAAACCCACCTAAGGCTAAGGGGATAAAACCGATCACAAGCAACCAGAAAACGAAATAGGCGGCGAAACGGAGACGATCTTTGGCAAAAAAGAAAAACGCTAACCCGACTACGCCATACAATTTGATATAAATCCCTAAAACGATCCAAAGCGTCGCCCAGAAGTAGTTTTTCTTCTCCACGCAGATGTAGGACCAAATAATCAAGGCCAAACAAAGCGCATGAAACTGCGTATTTAACAAAGCCGTAATGGACGAATTCAACACAATCCATGTGATGGCAACCCTTTTGTTTTCAACGATGGGCAAGTGCCAAAGCGTCACAAATAACACCACCGAATTCAACAGATTCCACACTATGACACTGGGGCCATCAGGAAGCAGGGAAAAAGGGGCCATCAAAATAGCAAAAATGGGGCCGTATAAATAGAGATCAAAGTATTCTTTGGGATACTCTAAATAAAGCGGCATTCGATGGATGAAATGACCGAAACTTGCCTTGAAAATCTGGAAATTATTGATGTGCGAATGAACTCCACTCAAGGAAAACTGCTTCCAGCCGGTAACAACCCCCGCCAGCGCCCAAATAATCAATAAGGTGGATTTCTTATTCATGATTCTCTAGCATTTTAGCCACCGTAGTAAATTCGCCCTCCCCTTTCATCTGTTGTAAAAAAGAACGCAATTTGTCTCGCAATGGACCATTATGACCTCTTTTCACGTGAGCCGGGAGTGGGTATTTACTCAAATCGGCAAATTCCCAAGGATGGAAATAGATATTCAGGAAGCCTTGTTTGCGCAGCGTCCGCTTCGCTAGCAAAGTATATATCCACAATGGAAAGTTTTTAAATGCTAACCAAAAAAGCGGAATCCGCAACCAAGGGCTCACTGACGCGGGCACATTCCACAATCCTTTTTCAAAAAAAGGCTTCGTCGGTTTATCGCGGTGATCATAGCGCCCCGGAATCCAGGTGGGATTTAAAGACGAATGATAGGTGTATCCAGCCTTCAAAATCTCCGCCTCCTCCACGTATTGCATGCGGGCCATTCGGAAGCCCGTGACGAGTTTATTACTTAATTTTTCTAATAGTTTCTTTGAGTTAGGAAGGTCCTTCGACGCGTCAAAATGTCCGTGAAAATAGCCATGAGAGGCTAATTCGTGCATCGAATCCAGCGAACGAATCCAATCTGGATTGTTTTCGGCATAAACGCCGGTACAAAAAATGGTTACTGGGACTCCTGCCTCCTCCACAATCTGCATGAAATGAGTTAGACCTTCTGTAGAAATGGCCAGCTGCTCCTCTATTGGAATCGCAAAACCGTATTCCAAGGGAATATCGCATTCTTCCACATCAATCGTGATCAGAATCGGTTTCATTTTGCGCGTTTTCATCGGTCGCGATTAAACAAGATGGAGGCAAAATTCACTAACTCGGTCAAAATCGTCTTCGCGCGCATCGTCGAAAAAACAATTCCTTCACGCGCTTGAACGTAAATCCACTGAATCCGAACATCGGATCTTTTGGAGGCCAAAACCAAAAACTCCATATCAAACAAAAAAGCAGGAATACGCGTCTTTAAGAAAACTTCTTTCCCTTTTTGATTAAACCCTTTCAAGCCAGATTGCGTGTCTTTTACCTTCAGTTGAGGGAAAAACAAGTAATTCATCACCTTTAGTGAAAGGGAAAATATTTTACGGCCCAAGGGTAATTGATCATAATATTGTTCGTCTCGCACTCCCACAACCACGTCTGCAGCATCCGTGGAAAGCAAGCGAAACATTTCCACCGCATTAGCCATAATGTAAGGATAATCGGCATCGGTGTAGATGACCCATTTGCCTGTGGTTTGGCGAACCGCATCTCTTAGAGCGCCCCCTTTCCCCTGATTCACTTCAGAATCAATATAGGTAAAT
>JBJTMW010000251.1:0-4917 GCA_046070715.1 Aquirufa sp.
AAGGATCACACCCTGCATTTCAATCCTTTCTTGCCAAAACAATGGAACGAATTCTCCTTCAAAATCAACTTCCGTGCAAATCAATTAAACATCGCCGTAAAAAAATCAGGAGTGGAAATCACTAACTTGTCGGGACCGGAATTGACGGTGATGGTGCATGGAGAAGCACGGGTGCTGGAGAGAAGATAATAGAGTATAGAGTAGAGATTATAGATGATGTTTTATCTCTACACTAATTTTAAAATAACAAAAAAAGGGAGCATTCGCTCCCTTTTTTTGTTCCATATCTCTTCTCTCTACTCTATAATCTATAAACTATTTAGTTAGCTCTATATCCGGCATCGATTGATCCGTCAATGGAACACCATCCCGGTCTTTACGTGCGATACGAGAATATAAGCCCACTTCTTGCGAGAATAAGAAGGTAAAAAATAGCTTCACGAAGGAAGTATGGTATTTTAAGTTGTCATAAAACTCAGGAGCGGCTGCCTTTAACTTTGGCAAATTATTCCAAGGTATAGATGGCATATCATGGTGTTCATTGTGGTAACCCACATTCATGTTGATACCATTCAAATTTCCGTAGTACGAATAAGTCTCTTGGTTCTTGTCTAATACTAAGAAGTGCTCTTGGATCCAACGAGCTCCCAAAGGATGTAATCCGACAGAGAACATAAAACTTAATCCCATATACGCTAAAGCTGGCCATCCCCAGAAATACACAATCGCCACATCAAAAGCGATTTGGGCAATAATGTTCATGATCACCGGACGATCAAACACGGCTAATTCGATACAACGAATCGTGCGAATGCCTTGAAAGAAAGGGAATAACAATAACCAAATCATTTTACCGATAAAGTAATTATCAATCAATTTAGCTTCCCAATAATCCGGCAAATCAGCATCTAATTCGTGAACACCTTGAAAAGCGTGGTGCTTTAAATGATAGTTCTTAAATGAAATGGCCGTAGGAAATAGCGAAGGGAAATTCGCGATGATACCAGCCAAGACATTCATTGCATTACTTTTGAAAATCAAATTATGTGCGGACTCATGAATACACACGAATAAGGTATGCGTGGGGAATGCGCCAAAAATCCAAGCCACACCCACGATCGCCCACCAAGGATAATCTTTAATGAAATAGGCCATGGCGATCTGCATGCCTACACAAGCCAAAATCCAAACGAAGGTCATCGGATTCTTTCCGATTAAATTCTTTACTTCCGGATGCGCTCTCACAATGGCACGTGTACGAGCTCTATGCGGTTCTGGGCCTTCTACCCAATTAAAATCTTTTGATTCGGACATAATTGTCTAATTTTTAGTATACAAATATACCACATATCGCCATTTTTTCCGTTAGCTCACTGATTTTAAATCAAAAGGTGACAATATGTCACAAAAGCCTTTGGCAACCTGAAATGGCATATTCCTTGTATAAATGCTGTCAAAATATTTAAAAATAATCATGGGAAAAATTATTGGAATTGACTTAGGAACCACCAACTCATGTGTGGCGGTAATGGAAGGGAACGAGGCAGTCGTTATTGCAAACTCAGAAGGTAGACGTACGACTCCATCGATCGTTGCATTTTTAGAGAACGGCGAACGTAAAGTAGGAGATCCTGCGAAAAGACAAGCGATTACAAATCCACAAAACACGATTTCATCTGTGAAGCGATTCATGGGTAAAAAATATTCAGAGGTTAGCTCTGAGTTAAAAACCATTTCTTACTCGGTAGAGCAAGGAAATAATGATACACCACGTGTTCGCATTGGTGATCGTTTGTACACGCCACAAGAAATTTCTGCGCAGATTTTGACAAAAATGAAGCAAACGGCAGAGGATTATTTAGGCCAAACAGTAACCGAAGCGGTTATCACCGTTCCAGCATACTTTAACGATGCAGAACGTCAAGCGACGAAAGAAGCAGGTCAAATCGCTGGTTTGGAAGTAAAACGTATCATCAACGAACCTACGGCAGCAGCACTTGCTTATGGCGTGGACAAAGGTGGTAAGGATATGAAAATTGCGGTATTCGACTTAGGTGGTGGTACGTTTGACGTATCGGTACTTGAATTAGGCGATGGCGTATTCGAAGTAAAATCAACGGATGGAGATACACACTTAGGTGGGGATGACTTTGACCAAGTAATCATCAACTGGTTAGCAGAAGAATTCATCGCTGACGAGAATATCGACTTGCGTAAAGATCCAATGGCTTTACAGCGCTTAAAAGAAGCGGCGGAAAAAGCGAAGATCGAATTGAGTTCAAGTGCTTCCACAGAAATCAACTTACCATACATTATGCCGGTAGATGGTATCCCGAAACACTTAGTTCGTTCATTGTCGAAAGCAAAATTCGAGCAATTAGCCGATAGCTTAATCCAACGTACGTTAGAGCCTTGTAAGCGTGCCATGAAAAATGCAGGTTACACGAACTCAGATATCGATGAGGTCATCTTAGTAGGTGGTTCGACACGTATTCCACGTATTCAGGAGGAAGTAGAGAAGTTCTTTGGCAAAAAGCCTTCAAAAGGAGTGAATCCGGATGAGGTAGTGGCCATCGGAGCGGCTATCCAAGGAGGAGTATTAACGGGAGAGGTGAAGGACGTGTTATTATTAGACGTTACGCCACTTTCATTAGGTATCGAAACCATGGGTGGTGTATTCACGAAGTTGATCGAGGCGAATACGACGATTCCTACGAAGAAGTCGGAGACATTCTCTACGGCAGCGGATAACCAACCATCCGTAGAATTAAACGTGCTTCAAGGTGAGCGTCCCATGGCGAAAGATAACCGTTCATTAGGCCGTTTCCACTTAGATGGTTTGCCACCTGCACAACGTGGTGTACCTCAAATCGAAGTAACCTTCGATATTGATGCGAATGGTATCTTGAATGTTTCTGCCAAAGATAAAGGAACAGGTAAAGAGCAAAAAATCCGTATCGAAGCATCTAGCGGCTTAACGGACGAGGATATCGAGAAAATGCGTAACGAAGCGAAAGCAAACGAAGCGTCGGATAAATTAGAAAAAGAGAAAGTAGAAAAAATCAATCAAGCAGATGCGTTGATTTTCCAATCGGACAAGCAATTGAAAGAATACGGTGAGAAATTATCGGAAGGAAATAAAACGGCGATTGAAGGTGCTTTGGCAGAATTAAAAGTCGCTCACGCTTCTCAAGATTTAGCCGGTATCGATGCTGGATTAGAAAAATTAAATACGGCTTGGACAGCGGCATCTCAAGAGATGTATGCGGCAGGAGCTGAAGCAGAAGGCAGTCAAGCAACTCAATCAGCAGATTCAGCGGCTGACGGTGGAGCAGAAGACGTTTCTTTTGAAGAAGTAAAATAAGCCTAAGAGGTAAAATTAAAAAGCCCGATCTGTGATGGATCGGGCTTTTTTTATGCTACATCTTTACTCTCTACTCTATAATCTATTATCTATTGTGAACTATCCCGTCCCACAACTTCAGCCTAACCTGCAACGATTCTACTGCCGCCTGAGTCGCTTTCTGCCACTTAGACTCATCATCTCCACACAAATACTCCATCATCTTATAGGCTAACTCACTGTGATGACCTCCATCCACTTCAATATGGCGTTCTAAGTAATAGACCAGCGTTTCTACTTTTTCAGGGGAATCACGCTTTAATTGATCGACAATCACTTGGAACATTTCTGGAATAATATCTTCTCTACCAAAGGTAAAAATAGCCGCAATCTCTTCAATGCTTCTATTTTGAATCGAAGAAAAAGTAAACGTCAAGAAAGCCTTAACGGATTCAGGAATAGTGGCTTTAGGGATAGCTAATAATAATTCGTCTAAATTCGCGAAAGATCTTAGTTCCTGCAGGAAAGGAGAGGGCATAAACGACAATTCCTCCATCGCACGCAAATAAAGCTCAAAATGGCTGATGTATATCCCGTTTTGATCCACGTCCGATTCTTCCCCTAACACAATCTCATTAATTAAATAACGGACTTCTGCTGGGCCTTTGGGATTCCAAGGAACGTCAACAGACGTAAATTCCTGTTGCAACTTCTTTACAAGCGACATAAAGTCCCAAACCGCGAAGACATGGTGTTTCATAAACACCTCTAACTCGTTCGTACTTTGAATAAAGGAATTAATGGGGTGATGCACCAAAGCATCACGTAATGGACTAATCTGTTCTTTTAGGCGGTTGATCTGTGTACTCATTTTATTCGTGAATGCCGCGATCACGTAAACTTAATCGCTGGCCGTTTCTATTATTTTTAGTTGATAAAATTTCGGCCATAATGGAGATCGCAATCTCTTCTGGCCCTTCTGCACCAATATCTAGACCAATCGGCGTCGAAATAGGTAATAAGGTAACTAATGCTTCTTTGAAATGGTTTTGAAGCTTTTCAAATCTTTTTTTCGGGCCTAATATTCCCACATAAACTGGCTTAGTAGGAGCGGAGAGCAATTTTTCCAAAATCTTCACATCCTTTTCCAAATCATGCGTCATCATCACCAGATAATCAGATGATTGAATAGGCCAAAGATCCTCATAACTGTAACGACCATTGACCGCTACATGCGATGACATTTTGGACAAAATCCCTACCCAATTAACCCGCCAAGCTAATGCATTCGCCTGCTGAATGAACCCTTGCGCATCAAATTGATTCCCAAAAACCCAAACTGTCATAGGGGCCGGCAAATACTCCGTAAAGGTTTCAGCCTTCCACTCACTAGCGTGAGAAACCGCCGCTTCTTCTAATTCCATCTGAAAATTAGCCAAATGGACCGTTTTCAACGTATGCGCTACATTTCCGGCTAAATGACTCTCTAAAGCTTCCACAAGTGCATTAATTTGATTTTGGAAAGGATTAATATGAATTTCAATCACACCTTGGCAACCTAAACCTATACCCAA
>JBJTMW010000252.1:0-3455 GCA_046070715.1 Aquirufa sp.
AACTCGTCGTAGCCGTCGTGGTGGCGCTGCAAAAGCAACGGAAGCTGCGGCTCCAGTAGCGGCTGCTGAAGTACCATCTGCAGAAGTTGTTGAAGAAGCTCCAGTAGCGGAGGTAGTAGCTGAAGAGGCTGCGCCTGCAGCAGAAGAAGCTGCTCCAGAAGCACCAGCAACTGAGGAGTCCACAGAAGAAAAAGGAGAAGACGCTTAATCTTTCTCTTTCAATTTTTTTAAAGGGCTTCAACTTTCCGTTGAAGCCCTTTTTTTAGGTAATGAGCATTTGACCCTTATTTTATAACAGCATTTTATGAGATTTACCGAGTCCACACCAGCGGTTTTAGTATTACAAGACGGAACCATCTTTCACGGGAAAGCACTAGGAAAAATTGGAACTCACGGCGGTGAGATCTGTTTTAACACCGGTATGACGGGTTATCAAGAAATTTATACCGATCCTTCTTATGCGGGCCAGGTAATTATTAATACGACGGCTCACATCGGAAACTATGGTGTGATGCAAGAAAAGGAGGCGGAATCGAACAAGGTCCAAATCGCCGGTATGGTTTGTAACGAATTTGCTAGTGTTCACTCGCGTGAAACGGCAGATGGTTCTTTGCAAGACTATTTGGCTAATGCGGGCATTGTCGGGATATCTGGTATTGACACACGCGCTTTAGTTCGTCACATTCGGACAAAGGGGGTAATGAATTGCTTGATCTCTTCGGAGATTTTTGATGAGGCAGCTTTAAAAGCGGCGTTAGATAAAATTCCATCGATGGAGGGTTTAGAGCTATCTTCACAAGTATGTACGCAAGAAGCCTATTTTTTAGGGGATGAGAAAGCGGAACGCAAAGTAGCGGTGTTAGATTTAGGAGTAAAAAGAAGCATCTTGTCAAACATTGCAGAGCGTGGATGCTATTTAAAAGTATTCCCAGCTAAGACTCCTTTTACGGAGATCGCCGCTTGGAACCCAGATGGCTATTTCGTTTCAAATGGTCCTGGGGATCCAGCCGTGATGTCTTACGCGATTGATACGGTTACGGAATTCTTGAAAAGCGATAAGCCCGTTTTCGGGATTTGTTTAGGTCACCAAATCTTAGCACAAGTAGTTGGTTTAACGACTTACAAAATGCACAACGGTCACCGTGGTTTGAATCATCCGGTGAAAAATTTAGTGACAGGTCTTTCGGAAATCACCTCCCAAAACCACGGTTTTGCGGTTCAGCTGGATGAGTTGAAGGCCTCTGATCAAGCGGAATTGACCCACATTAACTTGAATGACCAAACAGTTGAAGGTTTACGCGTGAAAGGACGCAAAGCCTTCTCGGTGCAACACCACCCGGAAGCTAGCCCAGGACCACACGATTCTCGTTACTTATTTGATCAGTTTATCGATCTAATGAACTAAAAAAAAGCCCTGAGAAATCAGGGCTTTTTTTTAGGCTTGGTAGCCAAAGAGCGCATGCTCTTTAATTAATTTTGCCACGGATTTAGGGACATAATCGACCCATTCATCAGTACCGCTTTGGATTAACTCGAGCACCTGATCCGTGCGAATATTCATTAGTTTTTCGTCGTAATTTTTGATCTCGGCTAACTTTTCATTGTCCAATAAATACTGGAACAAGCCTTTCAAATGCGCTTCCGGTTCGAAATTCTTTAATTGAATGATGTCCCCATTTTCGGCGACGGTGGGGTAGAGGTATAATTTGATGTTTTGGCCAAATAAACAGCCAAAAGCGCTCATAATTCCACCCGGCACACCTTTGTAATGTTTTTCCTCGAAAATGTACTCTAAGTTAGGCATACCCATTACTAGGGCCATTTTCAATTTAGAGAATTGACTTAAGAAGTCAACTAATTTGAAGTATTCGTGGAAGTTAGAGATGAGTACGGTTTGGCCTAAAGAACACAAAATATCTACGCGATCTAGGAAGTCTTTTTCATCGATCTTGTGCGTCTCGTTTTCTAAGCTTTTCAGCGTTAATTCAGATAGCACGCAGATTTTATCATCGTCCACATCGGGTTCTTGCTCGAACTGCGCGACGCCTTTCTTCAACATATCGGAGAAGATGTTCGTCACTGGACGGAAACGACCACGTACCGCCACGATGTGTTTTTTCGCCAAAGCATCATAGGGCTGCATCACCTTGCCATCCGGCCCAAAAACAGCGGCCTGCGTATATCCGTGCTTCACTAAATACAAGGACATCAATCGATTGTCTACCTCCTTGAAGTCCGGTCCCTCGAAGCGAATCATGTCGATTTCGATCCGGTCTTTGGACAAATCATCTAACAAGGATAACAGTAATTTCTCCGGATTATCGTAATAATGGTAGCAACCGTATAACAAGTTCACCCCTATCACACCCAAGGCCTGCTGCTGCAAAATGTTGTCATTATCCAGCATGTTGACGTGGATGACCACGTCATTAAATCCGCCGTTTGGTGTTAGTTGGAAACGTAAACCGATCCAGCCGTGGGCGTCGTTGGTCTTTTGGAAATTCAAGGCTGAAACCGTATCTGCGAAGGCAAAGAAGCGTTTTTCAGACGCGGATTCCGTTAAACGGACATTCAATAATTTAAATTCCCGGTTTAACATCTTCATTAAACGCGGCTCGCACACATATTTTCCTGACGCCTCTTCGCCATAAATAGCATCAGAAAAGGCCATGTCATAGGCAGAGATTGTTTTAGCAATGGTGCCGGAGGCGCCACCTGCTTTGAAGAAATTCGCAGCGACATCTTGACCCGCCCCGATTTCCGCGAAGGAACCGTAAATGCTGCGGTCTAAATTGATTTGAAGTGCTTTTTGTTTCGTCCCTATGGATTTAATGTGCGATGTCATAGGCAATGTGTTAGGTTTGTTGACTTAGGCGTTTTAGTAATGTCGCAATTTACGAATTTATGGCCAAAATTCCCCCTTATGATACAAGCAAAGACCAGCCATCGGCCCCTCACTAATATGTCCAACGGTTAAACCCTTTTTTTTCATCACTTGTTTTAATATGTCTGAATAGTAAAACGCCACAGAACCGGTGAAATGAAAAACAGGTGCTTCCGAATAACGCTTCAAATACAGGGAAATAAAAGCATCAAAAGATTGCTCGATCAAACCATAACAAAAGGCATCCCGTCGATGGTCAAATAGAAATTTCGAAAAGCTGGCAAACCAGCGATTAGGGAAGGCTTGTTTGTAAGCCTTGTCTAAAACGGTCAAGCGATCCATTACCCCAAAGCGTTTCTCAAAAACGCTGCGAATCTCTGTAGGCATTTGGCCATGTAAATAACTCAGTAGCAATAATTTGCCTAAATGCCCACCACTTCCTTCATCGCCTAACCAAAAGCCCAAAGGTGGAATTTGTGCCGAAATACGCCCGCCATCCCAAAATCCGGAATTAGAACCAGTTCCTAAAATACACGCAATTCCAGCCTCTTTCCCGCAAAGCGATCTTGCC
>JBJTMW010000253.1:0-3523 GCA_046070715.1 Aquirufa sp.
GCCATGCGGGTGATATACGATGTGGACGATGTTTTTGTGAATAAACAAGTGCAATCGCGTGCTTTTGTCCAATTGCAAGCGGGTGCAACGGAAAGAATCAGTCAATTTGTGCGTAATTTAGCAATCGATGGAAGGAAATAAGGGCTTAATTATGCGTTCAACTGGATCTTGGTACGAAATTCGTTCCGAGTCAGGAAAGGTCTTTAAAGGACGTTTGAAAGGTAAATTTAAGCTAAAAGGGCCTAAAACCTCGAACCCCGTTACAGTGGGCGATCGCGTCATTTATGCGGTCGAAGACGAGGCGAACGAGACGGTTGTCATCGAAGAAATCATCCCGCGTACGAATTATATCATCCGTAAATCTGTCCATAAAACAGGGCAGGGCCAGTTAATGGCTGCGAATGTGGATCAAGCCATCTTCGTGATGACCTTGAAATCCCCTAAAACCTCCTTGGGTTTTTTAGATCGTTTTTTAGTCACTGCAGAAGCTTTTCGAATCCCTGTTACCATCGTGTTTAACAAGATGGATTTGTTGAATGAGGAAGAAGAAGACCAAATTTTCGAGTATGCCGCTCTATACCAAGAATTAGGCTATGGCATCTTGTTTACCTCTATTCCGCGTAGCCAAGGCGTCGATGAGTTCAAGGCGATGTTTGCCGGAAAGGTGTCCCTTTTAGCAGGCCATTCAGGCGTAGGGAAATCTAGTTTATTGAATTTGGTTTCTCCGCATTTGAATATCAAAGTGAAGGAAATTTCGGATTTTGCCCAAAAAGGCGTCCACACAACCACCTATTCCACCATGTGGGAATTAGGGCCTGAGACCTATCTAATCGATAGTCCCGGCATCAATGAATTAGGGGTGATGGAGATCGAGAAAGAAGAATTATCGCATTATTTTCCCGAAATGCGCGCGCTGATAGGCGAGTGTAAATTCAATAATTGCCTGCATATTTCGGAGCCGGCTTGTGCCGTTTTAAAGGCTTTTGAGGCAGGTGATATTGCGCAAAGTCGCTATTTGAGCTATTTGAGTATTTTTGAGAACAACGACAACCGTCGCTAAACCTATGGAAAAATCCTATGTATGGGGCATCGATTTAGGGGGAACCAAGATCGAATGTGCCGTATTGTCTGCCGCTGATTTAACGCAAGTCATTGCCCGTGAACGCATCGACACCGAAGCATCGAAAGGCTATGAACACATCATTTCACAAGTAGCCCTTTTAGTTGCCCGCGTCTCCAAACAGCTGGGTGTTGCACCTACACGAATCGGTTTTGCCACTCCAGGCGTCTTGAATCCAGCTACCCAAACCATGAAAAACTGCAACACAACTTCCATGAATGGTCGTCCGATGGCAGCTGATTTAACTAAAGCCCTAGGCGTAGAAGTTCGTCTCGCGAATGATGCGAATTGCTTTGCGTTAGCAGAAACCCATTTGGGTGCGGTGCAAGACGTGAATCCGAAGGCGGAAGTCGTTTTTGGGATCATCATGGGAACCGGTGTGGGAGGCGGATTAGTCGTTCACGGCCAAGTGATTAATGGCTTGCATGGCATTGGTGGGGAATGGGGACACAACATTCTGGAGGAAGGCGGTAAAGCGTGCTATTGTGGCAAATCGGGTTGTGTGGAACATGTCATCTCCGGACCCGCTTTAGAGGAATTTTATTTTGCGGAATCAGGCCAAAAACTCCGCATGCCACAAATCCTACAAGCCCATCTCGCTGGAAAAGATATTCATGCCTCTGCCACTATTGAGCGGATGCTGGAGAATTTCGGTCGTGCCGTTTCCACCTTAATGAACGTCTTAGACCCTCAAGTCATCGTCATCGGCGGTGGTGTGGGAAATATTGATTTACTGTATACAGAGGGTATCGAACGCATCAAAAAATATATTTTCAATTCAGGAGAAGTCCTTACGCCTATTGTGAAGCCTAAGTTGGGTGATTCGGCTGGGGTTTTTGGGGCGGCGCTTCTTTTTCATTCTGAGGCTATTTAGTTTAGGGATTTTCAAATTGGTCTACGCCATAATTTCTAAAATCCCTCAACTAAATTAGCCATCAGAAAAAATTCGCTTGCTCTTTAAATTTCCGATAGATTCAGATCTACAACAATCAAAACTTGCTCTTTCATAAGACTCGAAAGGTTTAATAAAAAAGAGGCTCACAAAATTATGGCGAAGCCCAATTTTAGAACCTCTTTTTTATTAAACCTTGAGAAACCATTTCTTGCGCCAAAACACCCAACACACCCCCCAGCATACCAACACGAAAGTAATCGCATAGGCTAGCGAGCCATTGTATTTACCGAAGATGGGTTCGAAAATATGCCAGTATAACCAATCGCTAGCTGACATATCTTGGATTTGGAATTTGCCTAGTTGGATGGCAATGACTTCTGAAATACCATAGGCTAAAATAGAATTGGTTCCGAATACGAGGAAGAAGGTATTTCCGAAGTGACGTTCTTTGGTCTCTATCCACCAATTTAATAATCCAATCAAGATAAAGTCAATGCCGGCACAAAGTAGCACAAACGAGCTTGTCCACAGCTTTTTGTTGATGGGAAAGGCGTGATCCCAGATTACAGCCACTAAAATCAAAGCTGCTCCCCAGCGTAGAAGACCGAGTAAGGCGGACTTATTTTCTTTGGCCTGATTCTCTAAATACAAACTGACTTGGTAGCCGAAAAGACAGGTAGAAATGGCAGGTAGGGTGCTCAGGAAACCCTCTGGATCAAAGGCAATCCGGATACCATTAACCACATTCCCGTGGTACAAATGCGATTCGCCGAATAATAATAAATCCAGTTTTCTAACCGCATTTTCACTAATGTCCATCCAAGATCCCGCATCGCCGAAGACGTATAAAATACCCCAAAAGGAAAGTAGAATTCCGGCATTAATCCACGTAAGCCATTTGGAAGGGACCTGTAATGTTAAAAAAGAAACGGCACAATAGGATAGGGCGATACGGGGCAATACGTTCAAGAAACGTAGTTTTTCGAAAGAGAAATCGGTGAAAGGGAAGTAGAAAACGAAGTAGTTAATTAAAAATAGATAAAGTGTTCTCTTTAAAATTTTGTTTCGTACGGAGGGGGTTAATGCGTAATTGAAAGCTTTAAAGGAAAAGCGCATCGCGACTCCCACCATGAAAAGGAAACTAGGAAAAACGAGGTCTGTGGGCGTAAATCCATTCCATTTGGCATGCAATAAGGGCCCGTAGGTGAAATCGCCGTTGCCATTATTATTGACTAGGATCATTCCCGCAAGGGTGATTCCTCGAAGGATATCAAGCGAAAGAAAGCGTGTTTTCATAGCAATAGGACAGGTTTGATGATTGAGGTTGATTCTGCGGTAAATCTAAAATAATATTTCCCGGAAACGAAAGGTCCGAGGTAAATTGTTGATTCTGATTGCAGTAGATTAAAAGTGTGGACCACGATTCCGGAGTTATTCATTATTTCGACTTGCGCCGATGGGAATGGAATGGTGATATGTAGCGCGTCTCCTGGGCTGATGGGATTAGG
>JBJTMW010000254.1:0-7492 GCA_046070715.1 Aquirufa sp.
ACAGGTTGAAGGATGTGAGATTTTAAATCCTATGTCTAACCCTGTAGCAACAATCGATATCCCAAGAGCATTAAGAGGTAAAATCAACGCTTAATTTCTTAAACGGATTCACAGATTGATAGATAAAGAAAAAGCCCCGCATTTGCGGGGCTTTTTTCATGCCTAAAGGTATAGGGAATTATTTCTTCGCCACAATCGCTTTCACGATAGGCGCTTTCTCCATCTTCGTTGCTGAAGCATGATCGTTATCTCCCACGTGAATGTACGGAGCAATCACTAAAGAAACGATGGACATCAATTTAATCAAGATGTTCATCGATGGACCTGATGTATCTTTGAAAGGATCACCCACGGTATCACCCGTTACAGCCGCCTTGTGTGGCTCTGAACCTTTCTTATAGGTTTGACCATCGATTAAGACCCCTTTCTCAAATGATTTCTTTGCGTTATCCCAAGCTCCACCTGCATTAGACTGGAAAATACCCATCAATACACCTGAAACAGTAACACCTGCTAAAAGACCACCTAAAACTTCTGGTCCCATAGTGAAACCAACGATAACAGGAACCGTTAAGGCAATTGCACCTGGAAGAATCATTTGGCGAATAGAAGCTTCTGTAGAAATCGCTACACACTTCTCGTATTCTGGCTTTGCTTTGTATTCCATGATCCCTGGAATCTCACGGAATTGACGACGAACCTCATTCACCATTTCCATAGCCGCTTTCCCTACAGCAGAAATACACAAAGCTGAGAAGATGAACGGAATCATACCACCTACAAATAAACCCGCTAATACATCTGCTTTATAGATATCAATGTGGCTAATGCCAGCAATACCCACGAACGCCGCAAATAAGGCTAAGGAAGTCAAGGCAGCAGAAGCAATGGCAAAACCTTTACCCGTTGCTGCAGTTGTATTTCCTACCGCGTCTAAGTTATCCGTACGATCACGTACTTCACTTGGCAATTGAGACATCTCTGCAATACCACCCGCGTTATCCGCGATAGGACCGAACGCATCGATCGCTAATTGCATCGCTGTCGTAGCCATCATACCTGCAGCAGCAATAGAGACACCGTAAATTCCTGCAAAATGATACGAACCAATAATACCACCAGCTAACACTAAAATAGGTAAAACCGTTGATTCCATACCTACCGCTAAACCACCGATGATGTTAGTAGCGTGACCCGTACCTGATTTTTGAACAATAGAATCCACTGGACGCTTGCCCATAGCCGTATAATATTCTGTAATGATAGACATTAACGTACCTACTACCAAACCGACGATAATCGCATAAAATACATCCATCGAAGTGAAAGTCGTGCCACGAAGTGTCAAATATTCTGGTAAAATGTTCTTCACTAAGAAATAAGACGTCACAAACGTGATCGCTATGGAAGTATAGTTACCTACGTTCAACGCATTTTGAACCGATGCCGTTTCGCTAGAGATACGAACAAAGAATGTAGAAACTAAAGAGGCGATTAAACCAATACCCGCGATTAACATCGGTAATAAGACAGGAGAGAAACCTCCATAGTTATCTGTAACCGAAATTTCTTGCCCTAATACCATAGTCGCTAAAATCGTAGCGACATAAGAACCGAATAAGTCAGCTCCCATACCTGCTACGTCACCCACGTTATCACCTACGTTATCCGCGATAGTCGCAGGATTACGCACATCATCCTCTGGGATACCTGCTTCCACTTTACCTACTAAGTCAGCGCCTACGTCAGCCGCTTTCGTATAAATACCACCACCTACACGCGCAAATAAAGCGATGGACTCAGCACCTAAGGAGAAACCAGCTAAAACTTCGATCGCCGTTTTCATTTCTACGGAAGTCAAGGCTTGACCTTGTGCGAAGATTTGGTAGAAAGCAATAAATAAACCGCCTAAACCTAAGATCGCTAAACCTGCTACACCCATTCCCATCACGGATCCACCTGTGAATGAAACAGATAAGGCTTTTGCCAAAGAAGTTCTAGCCGCTTCTGCCGTACGAACGTTCGCTTTAGTAGCCACAATCATACCAATATAACCTGCGGTAGCAGAGAAAACTGCACCAATTAAAAAAGCCACTGCAATTAAAGGGGAGGAGTGAATCGGATTATCCGGAGTTCCCTCTTGTGAACCTAACCAAGTTAGTAAAATAGCGGTAGGAATCGCGAAATAGGTTAAAATTTTCCATTCTGCTTTCAAGAAGGCAATCGCACCATCTGCGATATAACCTGCCAACTCTTGCATTTTTTCATTACCGGCATCTTGTTTAGACACCCAGTTAAACTTCCACGCTGTGTACAGCAATCCTACTAAACCAAAAGCAGGAACTAAGTAAACAATTTGATTCATAAAGGTTGATTTAGATTATTCCAAAAAAATTTAGCACAATTTAGGTAAATGTGTGCAAATAAACAATTAGAAAGGCAATCTGATCAACACTTTCCATTTTTCAGGCACAACAGTCCCCATCGGATACACTAAATCCACCCCTAAAATTTTCCCAATTCCTGTCAATCCATAACTAAGCTCTTGGTAATGAATCGTTTGGGAATTCACAGATGTCTGAAGATAGGAATAACCTACTTTTTCTTTTAGGCCATAAAGGGATAAAAAGGTATTTTGGGTGAAGAGAAATTTACGAGGTTCCCACGTTAAAAAAGCTTTCAAATGATCCCCGGGATTCGAAAGTGCATAATAGGGTAGTGCTAAAAAGCCTGATTCACCGGAAGTAACATTCACTTCATTCCCTTTAAAATGTTGGTAATCGATAATTAAGGAAGGTTTATTAATAAAATGAGCTGCCGTGATTCGGTAATTAATCTCGCCCCAATTAGCTAATGGAATAGTTTGAGATACCTGAAGGGAAACTTTACTATAGGAATCATCCCCTAATGCTTGCTCATAAGCACTCGAAATGGTAGGTCCAGATTCAGTAGACAATCTTCTAGCGCCATTATATCTTCTCCAGGTGGCAAAAGGTTGATATCTAAAATTAACAGAACCATACACCTGCTTACTTGTCGTAAAAGGGAGACCATTAGATTCAAATCGACGCTCCTTGTAGAAAAATCCATTCTCCTCATGATTTTCTAAGCTAGTCCGAGATCTGAATTCCAAAACCGTATTCAGGTTCCATTTGGCATTCATTTGAACAGCATAGGTAGCCTTAATAAAATCCTTTTGATACAGTTTCAAATAATTCTGGGACAAAAATAGGGCATAATAGAGGTTTACAATGGCTGGAACGGGTTCAGTTGAATTGATTTGTTGAATGGCGGATCCTCCAGCTAATTGCAGAAACTGCCTATTTTCATCCCAGTTTCTTTCTACATAAGCCATTCCATTCCAAGCTTTGCGCGAAAATGCATAGCGAACATCAAAACCCGTTCCCCAATAATCGGATAATTTATACGTATACCTATGATGCATACCCCTACCTAAAGTGTAACCATCCACTGCATTATATCCATTTTGAAAACCACTGAGTGTTAATCTGGCACCAAGGCCTTTTTGACCATAATTATATATGCGACCAGACCAAATATCACTATAGCGGAATCGGGGCAAAGCATTCACCGAATCCTTTAAGCGCTTTTTCTCGTCTTGAACCGAAAGACTATCCGCTTCTTTATACCCTTTTACCTCAGCTTCCGTTAATGGAACTTGACGTTCTGCCTCCCAATATTCCTCTTTTTGAATGGATGCAGTGGAATCCACTGTAATGGTATAATCCGAGCTAAACTCCTCTTTTTTCTCTTCCTTGTCTATTTCTTTCAGCACCTTCTTTAACTTTTTGCGCGTTAATTCTTTGCCTAAGGCGAGACGGGGATTGGCGACCTTTTCTTTATTGATTTCTTTCGCCCAATCCTTGTGCAAACGCTCTTCAATGATCGTAGGCTTGACTACAAAAGCGGGGTTAACTTTTATTGAATACTCCTTCACCTGTGTGATGTAGCGGAATGTTGCCCCAAATCCCATCGCATCAAAATTCACATTCACATCATAATTAATGGGCATCCAAACGCCTTGAAACAGCGCATTCTGCTGCTGAAACGTGTAATATCCTTGGGAATTCCGGAATGCTAAACTAAAAGAATAAATACTCCAGGTATCTTCTACAATCGAAATTGTACCTTCAAATAAGTCATCAGAGCTTGATTTAGGCTTTACTTGAATCTTAGAAACCGTTTGACCATTCAACTGAAAACTGCCTAAATAAGCAAAATTATAAAACGAGAAAGCCGATGGGGAGATAGGGGAGATTAAGGATCCCCAGACCTTTGGTTGATAAAAATTCGTTTGAGTGATGCGCAAATTAGGCGCCCCCGAGTTTTTTAAGACAGGGGGAAGATTGTTCCGATTCGACAAAACTTTCTCATCAATCTTATTAGGTCGCGTATACGTAATCTGATTAATTCCTTCTAAAACATAGGTAGAACCCACTTTTATGCCAGCTTCCTTTTCCATCTTCTTTCCTACGAGGGCATTCATCACTTTAGAAATGGAGGTAATTTTACCAGCACCTTTGACATAGCCTTTGGCAGCATAGCGATCAATTTCTTTTAGATGGAAAGGAGCCATGGAGATCATTCGGCGCATCATACCGATGGCTGGATCCTCTTTCAACCCACCCACATTGACATCTTGAAGAGTTACTGTCTCTTCAGATAATACAACGTCAAGTGATAAATCTCCAGAAAGGTTAACTTTATGTGTTTTAGGAGTATGTCCCAAAAAGCGAAAAACCACCTCATGCTCTCCTCTAGGTAATGAAATGGCATATTTTCCCTCCTCATTCGCTAAGGTCCCTTTATTTAAGTCCGTAACCCAAATAGACGAAAAAGGCATCAATTCGCCTTTATTAGACCGAATCGTGCCGCTAAGTGTTTGAGCCTGAAGGCATAAGCAGGTAAATAAAAGAAGTAAAAGTGGTTTCATAAAACAAAAGTACACGAAAGCCCCTAATTGAAATGAATAATTTGACGAACGGCGAGCACTTAACAAGAATTAACGTAATTTTGTGGGCTATGGGATTCACGCATCGACAGCTCTTCCAGAAATTTATGGCGCCCACCTCGGACGCTCCTTTGGCCTTAGAAATAACCAAGGCGGAAGGCGTTTATCTATACGATGCCCAGGGAAAATCCTACCTGGATTTAATTTCTGGAATTGCCGTTTCGAATGTAGGTCATCGAAATCCAGCCGTCGTTAAAGCCATTAAAGACCAATTGGACGCCTACATGCATCTCATGGTTTACGGAGAATATATCCAAAGTCCTCAAGTGCAACTCGCAGAGGCTTTAGTTAAATCCACCGGTTCTGAGCATTTAAATCAAGTCTATTTCACGAATTCAGGAACCGAGGCAGTCGAGGGAGCCATGAAATTAGCGAAACGCTTTACCGGAAGAACCGAGTTCATCTCCTGTTTTAATGCCTACCATGGCGCCAGCCAAGGGGCACTATCTATCGCGGGAGATGAGAATTTTAAAAATGCCTTTCGACCTTTATTACCCGGTATTCGCCATATTCATCATGGATGCCTAGCTAATCTATCTAAAATAACCGAAAAAACAGCCGCTGTCATCATTGAGATCGTAGCAGGAGAGGCCGGCGTTAAAACAGCACCCGCCGCTTATTTTCAAGCCTTGCGTAAGCGTTGCGATGAAACAGGAACTTTGTTGATTGTTGATGAGATCCAATCGGGTTTTGGGAGAACGGGAACTTTCTGGGCATTTCAACCCATGAATATCGTACCTGATATACTTCTCACTGCCAAAGGAATGGGAGGAGGAATGCCTATCGGAGCATTTATTGCAAATGAGGAAGTGATGAAAACCTTGAGTTTTGAGCCGGTATTGGGCCATATCACTACTTTTGGAGGTCATCCGGTTTCTTGTGCGGCTTCACTAGCAACTTTGCGATTTATCCAAGAGGAAAAACTTTGTGATCAAATTCCTGCCAAAAGTGCACTATTCAAAAGCCTTTTGCAACATCCCATCATCCATGAGGTGCGGGGCATAGGGTTTATGCTAGCGGTGGAAATGCAGGACTTCAAGACTGTGAAAGCAGTGATAGATGAATGTATCCTGAATGGCTTGATAACCGATTGGTTCTTATTCTGCGATAACTCCTTACGCATTGCTCCGCCTTTGACCATCGCAGAAGAGGAAATAAAAATAGCCTGCAACATCTTGTTACAGGCCATGGATAAAGTTTATTCGCTTAAAAATTAAGCGTGCTTTAATAAAGTCTCAGCTAAAACCGACTTAGGGATATTTCCACCCACTAAACGTTCTACCATTTCACCCTTTTTGAATACCATTAAAGTAGGGATCGAGCGAATACCTAAAGAAGCAGGGACCGCTGAATTTTGATCTACATTCATTTTTGCTACGATCGCTTGACCTTCTACATCTCCCGCTAATTCTTCCACGATTGGTCCGATCATTTTACAAGGGCCACACCACTCTGCCCAAAAATCTACTAAAACTGGTGTATCAGTGCCGATTAACTCTTGAAAATTAGCATCTGTTGCCTCTACGTATTTTCCCATTGTTTGATATATTTTATAAAATTCAAAATTAAAACAAAACCGGCAGAACAATTAGTTCCCGGATTAAAATTTTTACGAAATTAACTTAAAGCCCACATTTTCAAGCTCTTTAAGCTTCGAAATCAGACCTTTACTAATATTTACCTGCATTTTTCGCGACAAAAAGTCCATCCCAATTTTCTCTTGCTCATCATACACCTCTAAAGTCAACTTTTTATCGCCTTTATTACGTTCTAAGGTTTCTTGTAATAAATCTAACAGGGCAGGAGTCAATCGATGTAAGTCTAAACGCAATTTGATCTCTTTTGTTCGATCGGATAAAATTTCAGACAATAATTCGATCGACTGAATCTTGAAGACCATTTGGTCCATGTGACGATTCTTCAATTGATACGATCCGTTAATGAACAACAAGCGATCAAGTGCAATAAAACGTTCAAACTGAATGTAATCCTTCGAAAACAAGGCAAATTCATAATTACCTGCATAATCCTCAATGGTAAAAATCATAAACTGATTTCCGTTCGCAGAGGTTCTGACGTTTACTTTTGTGACGATTCCTGCAAAAGTCTGCGCTACATTAGGGCGAGATTCTAATTGACCTGTATTCGAATTACAGAAGTTCGCGATTTCTGTTTTGTATTCGTCCAAAGGGTGGCCAGAAATATAGACTCCCACCACCTCTTTCTCATTCTTCAATTTTTCCATCACAGACCAAGGCTCCGAAGTAGGGATTCGAGGTTTTGCGATGTCATTTCCCGTTCCGGCTCCTAATTCACCAAAAAGAGAGGCCGTCGCTTCCGCCTTCAATTCCGCCATGCGAGACGAGTAACGAACTATTTTTGGTGAATTAGGAGCCGGAACGGGAAATGACATCGCAAAACCTCGAATCCCTACTTCGGAGCCTTGGTCTGTGATGGAAC
>JBJTMW010000255.1:0-18476 GCA_046070715.1 Aquirufa sp.
GAAGCTCGCGTGGCTGATATTTTGCAATTGGACTTGAATTTTGGGTCGCTTTTAGCTGCCAAAATGCCCGATCCCAAAGGCATATTTAAATAGCGTAGCGATGGGTATTCGTTCCTTTTTTGCCAAACCTCTAGCGGCCCGTGTCGTTAAAAAGTACCGCTTAAGCCAACAGCAGGCCTTTGAGCGCCAAGACTTTTGGTTGAAGCAGATGGTGGCGAAGGCGGAGAAAACGCTTTTTGGAAGAGGACATTCTTTCTCCAAAATCAAGAACTACCTCGACTACCGCTCGAACGTTCCTATCTTCGAATACGAAGACATTAAACCTTACATTGACGAAGTGGTGGCGGGCAAGGAAGACATTCTTTGGCCTGGAAAACCGGCCTATTTTGCCAAAACCTCCGGCACCACCTCCGGCGTCAAATACATTCCCATTTCATCTGATTCTATGCCATTTCACATCACCGCAGCGCGGGATGCACTGTTGCATTATGTGTATTACAGCGGGAATGCCTCGTTTTTAGACCGAAAACTGATCTTTTTAAGCGGCTCGCCAGAGATGACGGAGACCAATGGCGTACCTACGGGTCGCCTTTCCGGGATCGTGAATCATCACGTTCCGGGCTATTTGCGCGGCAATCAAATGCCCACCTATAAGACGAATTGCATCGAAGACTGGGAGCAAAAGCTCGAGGCGATTGTGCAAGAGACGATTTCTAAGCGGATGGGATTGATATCCGGGATTCCGCCTTGGGTGCAGATGTATTTCGATCGTTTAGAGGAATTATCTGGCCAAAAAATAGGCGACCTCTTCCCCGATTTCCAGGTCTTCGTGACCGGCGGTGTGAACTTCGAACCCTACCGGGAGAAAATAATGGCCTCGATAGGCCGAGAAATTGACGTGGTGGAGACCTATCCCGCTTCGGAGGGGTTCATTGCCTTTGACGACTCTTCGGGCGAACCAGGGCTTTTATTGAACGTTGACGGCGGGATTTTCTTTGAGTTTGTTCCTACGGATACGTATTTCGGGGCTAATCCTGAGCGCCTGAGCCTCACGGAGGTGTCATTAGACGTCAATTACGCGCTATTGTTAACGACGAATGCTGGACTTTGGTCCTATTCCATCGGAGATACCGTGAAGTTTGTTTCATTGAATCCGTACCGGATTGTGGTGACGGGTCGAATTAAACACTTTATTTCGGCTTTTGGCGAACATGTGATCGCAGAAGAGGTCGAGAAAGCATTAGCTGCAGCGCTGTCTGCTTGCCCTGAAGCGCGGGTGGTTGAGTTTACTGTCGCACCGCATGTTTCCCCTGCTTCGGGATTGCCCTACCATGAATGGCTGGTGGAGTTTTCATCGCCCCCATCGTCTTTATCTACTTTTCAGGAGGCTTTGGATGCGTCGATGTGCGCGCAAAATATCTATTACCGTGACCTGATCACTGGGTCTATTTTGCGCCCTTTGGTACTTACGCCACTTCCTGCAGGTGCTTTTATCTCGTATATGAAGTCGCAGGGTAAATTAGGGGGCCAAAACAAAGTTCCCCGCCTCTCGAATGATCGGGTGCTGGCGGAGGGCGTCCTGCGGACTTAGTCGCGGCGGAGCCGCTTAGTCACCTTCGGTTTAGTCAATGAGTCGCCTGTGGCTTAGTCATCGCTTCGCGATTTAGTCGAAAAGGTCATTGGAGTGTCTGATGTCACTTTTGTGTTAAATAAACGTCGAGGTATCCAGAGGACTTTTCAGGTATTGACACTTTTTGTCAATATTGTTCCATGTTTTTTAGTCATAAAAAAAGCCTGAATAACAGGCTTTTTAATTTGAATATTAATTAGGCGCTTAGCCTACAATTACATCTTTTTTCATTTTGTGTATGTTTAAAACTGAGATAAAGGTAGGAGGAAAAATGGATTAATGATGATTGTGAATGATTTATTTTACGGTTAAATAATTGCCAGATTGGAATTTCTTAGTCGTGATGCAATCTACGCTTAAGAAATCTTTCACAAATACTTGATTGAAGCCGGATAGGGCATGTTTTCCAATAATTGTGAGTCGAATAAAAGAGGATTTATCCTTCCATAAATCGGGCAAATTATCAGTTGTTCTAAGCCGCATTGCATGTAGATTAAAGGAATCATTATCGTTGCTTCGTGGGATATAGGCAATAAAATTATCCTTAAGTTTTATGTCACTTCCTTGTAAATTGTTCCCCTTAAAATCTCCAACCGGTTTGTAAAATGTTAATTCTACACGCACATCGAAAATTACGGCAGGAGTTAAGTTCACAAATTTGAAAGTGAAATTGTCTTCACCATTGAATTTAACAAGGCTAATATTTTCTGAAATCGCAATGATTGGCTTTTTCTGGTAGAGGAAGAATACAAGAAAAAAATAGGATGAGGCGAGGCCCGCTGTTATGCTTAATAGTAAGTCCATATAATTAGTGGTTTTTTTGCAAACCTCTAACAATTTTCAGCCTAAACCTATCAGGTTATTGATAATCGAAAGGAGAGTATTGACACTTTTTGTCAATTGTCCAAAAGCGGCTTGGGGTCCTCATGATTTTTTCAACAAAACTGTAATCGTGGGGCAATTTGCGGACTTGGCTTAGTCGGTATTTTGTTCTTCATAAATTGAAAAATATGATAAACAAATTGCGTAGACGTAAATGGGTTGAGGTCTAGGTGTTTTGTTGTTTAAAATTTGAAAAATATGATAAACAAAGTTGTTTGTCTTGTGTTTTTCCGTAAATTTAAACAAAAAACGATGGATTTAGACGGTGCGGTTACTTATCATTATAATCAATTTCCTCCAGTAGGATTAGATTTAGGAGGTTTGTTGCCTCAATTGATAAAGGCTACTAGTGCTTTGGCAAGATATGATCAAATGCTAAAGAGTATGCATAATAGTGAATTATTACTTGCTCCATTAAGAAATCAGGAAGCGGTTATTTCATCTAGAATGGAGGGTACGATTAGTACAATGGATGAAATTCTATTGTTTGAAGCCGAAAGTGAAAGTGAGGAAAATTCTTCCAAAAATTTTCGCTCAGAGGTACTAGAGACGATCATGTATCGAAGAGCACTTCAAACTGCTCAAAGTTCATTAGAAAAAGGATATCCTATCTCAAGTCATCTGATTAGAACGATCCATCAACAATTACTTTCGTTTGGTAGGGGTGCAGAAAAGTCTCCAGGATCGTTTAAGAAAGAGCAAAATTATTTAGCAGATAAGATTAAAAAGAAGATTTTATTTGTTCCAATAAGTCCTGAAATGTTACCTGAAGGTTTAGATAATTTGTTTCACTTTATGGATCAAAATAGTTTTCCGGATATTATAAAAATTGCGTTGATGCATGTAGAATTCGAAGCGCTACACCCATTCGAGGATGGGAATGGAAGGATTGGAAGGATGCTGATTACGCTATATTTATGGAAAGCAGGGTTAATTTTACAACCCCATTTTTATATTAGTGCCTATTTCGAAACACATAAGGATGAATACCTCGATTTGATGAGGAATGTATCTGGTTCAAATCATTGGAACGAGTGGTGCGAGTTCTTTTTCAAGGCTGTGGAAGAACAAGCTATTTCTAATTTAGAAGTTGTTGAAAAAATAAATGAATTATATCATCAAATGAAAACCACTTTCTCAGACTTACTCGCCTCTAAATGGAGTGTAACAGCATTAGATTATATATTTACCAATCCCGTTTTTTTAAACAGTAAGTTTACAACGAGGAGTGGCATACCTACACCCACTGCATCCAGATTTACACGCGTTCTACATGATAATGGGCTACTCAGGGTAGTACAAGAGGCTTCTGGTAGGCGCTCTGCAGTATATTCGTTTGAACCCTATATGAAATTAGTTAGAGTGTAAATTTTCGTTTTAGGTTCTACTCAATTTCAGGTATTGACAGAAAGTGTCAAAAGTCCAAAAGTGGCTTGGGGGCCTTGAAGATTATTTAACGTTAATGGCTCCTTTTAGCCTTAAGGTTTTTGCAGATAAAACTTCATCAGTGGGAGATTTTTTAGCGGTCATTTTTTGTTTCGTTTTGAAAACATATTAGAGGTTAATTTGAAACAAAACTACACATAAAACAGTTACATTTATCTTATACTAAAAAACGAAACTATGATAAAAGTACACGGATATGGCGCGGTAAATCCGCAGGCGCCGGTTGCCCCGATTGATTTTGAGAGACGCGATGTAGGTCCCAAAGACGTTAAAATCGACATTCTCTATTGCGGGGTTTGTCACTCCGATATTCACATGGTGCGCTCGGAGTGGGGTCCATCTGTGTATCCGATTGTTCCGGGTCACGAAATTGTGGGTACGATTACGGAAGTGGGAGCGGAAGTGACGAAGTTCAAAGTGGGGGATTTGGCTGGTGTGGGTGTTTTTGTGGACTCGTGCCGCGAATGCCCGTCCTGTAAAAAGGGCCAGGAGCAATACTGCGACGAGGAGATGACACCTACGTATAATGGCTATTACCGCGATGGGGTGACGCAAACTTTTGGCGGATATTCTTCGACTTATGTTATTGATGAGGCCTATACTTTGCACATTCCGTTTACCAAAGAACTTGAGCGCGTCGCTCCTTTGTTATGCGCCGGCATCACGACGTATTCGCCTTTGCGCTATGCTGGGGTAGGCAAGGGTCACAAAGTGGCGGTGTTAGGTTTGGGTGGTTTGGGCCACATGGCGGTGAAATTTGCGGCTTCTTTTGGCGCAGAAGTGACGATGTTGAGTACGTCTCCGTCTAAAGAGCAAGACGCTCGCGCACTAGGCGCGCATCACTTCGCTTTATCGACGGATCCGGCGACGATGGAGTCGTTGAAGGGTTCGTTTGACTTTATTTTGAACACGGTGGCGGCGCCACATGATATGAATAAGTTTTTGGGCCTTTTGAAGGTGGAAGGCAAGATGCTTTTAGTGGGCATTCCACCAGAAGATGCACGCATCGGTGCGGCTACGTTGATTTCCAAAAGACGTTCCATCGTCGGTTCCATGATCGGTGGCATCGCCGAAACACAAGAAATGCTCGACTACTGCGCCGAACACAACATTCTTTCTGACGTCGAAATGATCTCGATGAAAGATGTGAATGAGGCTTATGAGCGCGTGATCAAGTCGGATGTGAAGTACCGCTTTGTGATTGATATGAAGTCGCTGCGCGACTAGTCGACACGGCGCTATGCGCCTTAGTCGCGACTGCGTCGTTTAGTCATCGCTTCGCGATGTAGTCACCTTCGGTTTAGTCAAATAGTCCTTTACGGCGCTTATTGGCACTTTTAGGTGAAATAACTCGCAAAGTATAAAAGTCGATTTTCAGGTATTGACAGATTTTGTCAATATGCGAAAGTCGACTTTTTTAGTTTAGAATTAGATAAATAATTCTGCTGGGATATTCAGTTCTTTCTTGAACACTCGGATAGTTTCAAGAGTCAAAGGTTTATGACGATTAATGATTGCAGAAACGTATCCTTTAGATCCAATTTTTCCAACAAAATCTTTATTTCGTAATCCCTTTTCTGACATTTTTAGCTTGATTAACTCAATGGGATCAGGCGTTGGAATGGTATAGTGAGTGTCCTCATATTGCTTGACAAGCAACAAAACTATTTGAATTTTTTCGCCCTCTGAGCTATTTTCAGGATAGTTTTTGTCAAATTGGTTGTCTAACCAATCCAAGCATTTTTGATATTCAATGTCTGATTTTATGATTTTCAGTTCCATTTTATTTTTTGTTTTGGATAGTTAGTACTTCTATTTTGTTGTATTCTGAATGGCTTCCAAACCATTTAATTTGAATTGCTTTATAATCAAAAACAATTCTGACTATAAGACGAAATTTATTCCCTTGTATATTAAAAATAATTCTATTGTCTCCGATTATACTGGCGTCCGGAAATGTTCGACGCAATTCATTAATACTCTTGAAGTCTGATTTTTCTAATTCGTGGTACCAAGACAATAAACCAGTTTTAGCCTCTGGATATTTTTTGCAATATTCGAGAAGGGTTTTTCTAGCTATTATATTAAACATAAAGCAAGGTACAAGAGTTTACTATAAGTAAACTTATAATCTTAAATTAAATAAAAAGTCCTCTGAGTACCTCGAGGTTTATTTCACTAAATAATGCCATTAGAGCTAGCAGACGGACATTCACCCTCCAGGCTCTCGACTAGTGACTGTCGACTAGCGACTGCGCGAAGCGCTCCTAGCCGCGCGGCCTTGGCTTCATCTTCAAACTATCTGCCGGATAAGTAGCTTTTAACATCGCCATTTGAGACTTAGCCCAGTTGATGATTTTAGCGCGGTCAGCGTCTGTTAATTTGGCATTACTATGTAGACCCAAATACGTGTAAGACGGCATCGGCATTTCGCCAGACTCCACCTGCTCGATAGTTTCCTCTAATTTATGGTTCTGAACTGCGATAGGCATCTTCGTGAAAGTCGCGAAATTTAAGTGGCGCTTGCCATCATTCACGTGATGATCCAGCCAAAACCCAACCGGCTGCACGTTACTATACCAAGGATAGGTGGATTTGTTCGAGTGGCAATCGTTGCAAGCATTTTCTAACAGGACTTTCACGTCTGCGGGAACCTCGTACTCGGTTTCGATGGCGTAGGTGTTATCGTTCGAAAGGTTTTTTTCTGTGGGAACGAATTGGATGGCGATTAATACGACGATTAGGCCAATGATGATTTTATTTTTCATGGGTTAACAGGATTTATTTTGCTAACGCAAGGTATTAATTAATTGTCTCGAATTCACCTTTTTCTAGGTTCTTACGGACGTTATTCGTCGCAAAAATCTTCCCATTCATCGAAATGTAGACACCGGGCTCTAAAATTTGGAGGAATGCCAAAGCACTTCCTAGATTAAACATCCCATCTGAGCTACCAAATTTGTAGGGAATCATGGCGCCGGTGAGGACGATGGTTTTGGCCAAATTCTGCGCGGCCAAGTACTGCGCCGTTTGGACCATCGTATCGGTTCCGTGGGTAATTAAAATACGATCTGCGGAGGCAGAGGCGCAGGCAAAGGAGATGAGCTGGCGGTCTACGTCGCTAAACTCTAAACTGTCTTTCATTAGCAAGGTGTCGATGGAAACATCGAGTCTACTTCGGCCCTTTTCGAGCATTTCAGGCAGGTGGGTATCTTTGAAAAACAGGGAGCCATTTAGCTCGTTGTATTCCTTGTCAAAAGTCCCGCCAGTTACGAAGATTTGGATCATATTTAGTCGTTCAAAAACGCTTCGCTCACCTTAAAATACTGCTTGTTCAAGCGGTAGACTTTCAGGCGAGAATCGGTGTCTGATTTTTTGAAAATGATGAAGTTAGTATCTACTTGGAGGATGGATTTCAGCTTCAGATTTAGCTGGTTTAATACATCGTTTTTCACCCGAATATTGTGCGAAAAATGCACGCCTTTTTGTTCCACTAATCCGAGTAATTCAGAGTTAGGGACGTCATCGAATTTCAACAAATAGCGCAGCACTTTGAGCTCGTTTTCGTCAAAATTAATGGCGGCTTTTCCCAGGTAAAGTGTGCCGTCTTTGTCGGTGATTTTTCGAGCGATTTGGGGTTTATATCGAAGAAAAAGAAAGGCTAAAAGTCCTAGCAAAACAAGCGCTGCAAATACAAGTATGGGCGTTTGATACGTTTCCCAAATTTCCATTTCTATAAAACTGTTGGAAGATTGTGGTTCGCCCAAAAAGTCAGCAAGTGGCATGGATGTCAAATCTACTTGCTGCGTCGAGTGATTGTAACTAAAATAGAAAAGATGCTTCTTATAAACCACAGGCTTGAATCGCTCGTAAATTTTAGTGGAAACAGATTCATTTTGAAAGGTGTCGTACGTGAAATTGGTGAAATTAATGCGCAGAATTCTGCGCTCTTCCGTGAAGGCAAAATAATAGTTTTCGTCTTGAAAATTCTTCGTGTTATTTCCAAAAAACAAGGCCGATTTCCCTTTCTTTTCCCAGTGTTTTTTGGCCAAATTAAAATGCCAAATATCTTGCGATTTAACTAGTTTTAAATTGTCAAATTTGTCTGTCGTAATACCATTAAATAGGTAAATATTTTCCCCATCTTGGTATAGATTAGTATCAAATAATCCGGGCGGGACTCGCTTGCCATTGACGGGGGAATAGACCTCCCATTCTTTGGACTTCAAATCAAAATAAGTGAAGAAGTTTCTAGCAGACCAAAAGCCATATCCACCAAACCTAAAAATGCGATTATCATAGACAAATACTTCGCTGTTGATTTGCATTTTATGCTCGTAGGACTGATCCATTTTCAACAAGCGATTCCCTTTCAATTCATATACCGCACCGCCTAAATTAGAGCTCAGGTAAGCGTGTCCATTGATCATGGAAAAGGTATGGGAGGTGGGGACAAAATTCTTTGCAAATGTGCTATCCGAAAAGGCAAAATAGATAGGCTCTGTTTTCGTCATTTCCGGAAGTTTGACCTGAAAATACCGATTCTGTTCTATTACATAAATATACGGTTTCGCGTAGCTTATGAGCGTGTTAGGATTCGTGGGCAGGCTGATTTGATCAGGCTTTGCCGGTAAATAAACAAATAGCAGTAAAAGGAGGAACAGCTTTCTCATTCAGCTTAAAATTAAGCTAATTTTTCCAAATATTGGCTAGGGGTCATGCCAGTTTCGGCTTTGAACGCCTCATAAAAAGTAGAACGCGATTTGAAACCCGAATTTGAACCGATGGCATCTATCGTTATATTTTCCGAAAGCCCTTTGTCTAGTAATTCTTTGGAGTGGTTAATGCGTAAATGTGTTCGAAGGTCTGTGAATTTTTTATTCAATTGGTGTTTGCAGGCAAAGGAGATTTCTTTTTGGGTTGTGCCTAAGGCTTTTGCAATGTCTTTTAAATCAAAGCCAGGATTTAGATAAGGTTTTTCGGAGTGTAGGTAGTTTTCGATACTTTTGGCCAAATCTGTATAAAATGATAACTCCTCCTCATTCAGTTCTGTTTGAGGCTTTTTTTCAACACCATCCGTATTTTTTATGCCATAAAGGACCTCTGGAAAAAATAGGATGAGGGCAATGGGCAAGAAGATATAGGCAACCCCGGAAGACAGATAAAGTGGATTCGTGTTCACTGATTCTACGCTGAAAGTAGACTTAAATAAGGTAAACGCGATGGATAAATAGGCTGTGGTCGTAAAAAGCAATGTAAATATAAAGCACATTAACCAAATGCTGGTTTTGCGATTGACTTGGCTAATCTGCCGAAGAAATAATAAGGTGCACCATAAAAGATAGATAAGTAATGCGATGGGCCTGCTTAAAAAGGCGAATTTAAAGGAGTATAAATAGTTGATATTTATGAGTTGTATAGTATTCAGGTTTTGGTGAATGGCGTGGGCCACTTCCAATTTATACGAAAAGGGACTGATCAAATAAGGAAATATATTAACTAGGTGAATAATACTAGGGACAAAATGAATCCCGTCGCGCCAGGTCAAATTTTGTTTAGCAGGATTTAATATGCTTCTAAAGTAGAAATACAATAAGGGGCCGGGCAATAGCCAAAACGGTGACAGTGTGCCATATAACAGAGCGAGCGAAAAATCACTTTGAGAAGAATCAGTATAAAAATGGGTTAGGGCATACGTGGAAATAATGAGTAATATCCCAGCGATGTACAAAGCATTTTTTTGCACCTTCCAATTATAAATCGCTAGCAGAAACGACATTAATAGGGAAAGAAGGGCAAAATAGTAAAGCATACGGTAATTTAGAACAAGTCCAATTTTCTCAAAAAATGACTAAAATCCAAATTTTAATCGATGTCCGAAAAAAATTCTGGACTACTTGGCCATTTTAAAATTTCTGTTTGCCTTCTATTCGACGTACTTTAGCTTTAATAATTGCAATTAAGTGAGTTTAACGTTTATTAGACGTGACGCTCAGGAGTAATAATAACGGAGTTAACCCCGTGTTCTAAATTTTATAAAATGATCAAGAGAATTCAAAACCTCTTCGGTAGGAATGCTATGGCAAGCCTATCCTTATTAAGCACTTACAGCTTTAATAAACGCCTAGCTTATTTGTTGATTACACTTCTTCTGGGGACGGGAAACTTACTAGCTCAAGGGGTAAGTTTAACCTTCTCTAGTGGTTATTTCGGAACTCAAGCATCTGCCACCCAACAAACCAGCAATATTAAAAATTTATCAACTCTCGGTATTGCGAGAGTTAGTTTTAGTCAATCTTATTCAGGGACTTTTGGCGGCACACAAGGAAATGATTTGTCAGGGGTCATCCGTTTGTACATGAATTCTGGTCAAGTGATTAGTTTAAATGGAGCCTTAAACTGGAGAGAAACGACTGGAAATAGTATCGATGTTTTTGGTTTAATTTTTGATCCAGGACAAAATGCAACCATTACTTATGGCACAAATCAAACCTATAATATTGTAGGGGGAAGTACAAACAACTCAAGTACTAGCTTGGGATTAAAAGCGTATGCTTCTTCTGTGACTTTTACAGATGGCGCTTCTCGAAATGGCAATGCGGCAACTTCTAGTATCATTGGTGACATGAATGCGGAATTAGCTTCTTCGCCACAACCATCTTTCATAAGCGTCACTAACTCAACGATAATTGAAAGCCAAAATTTAGTTTATACAGTCACGCTGAGTTCTGCAACCTTGACTGGTCGTCCTCAAGTTTATACATTTAGTACATCTGGATCTGCCACAAAAGGAGCAGACTACAGTGCTAATTATACCTTTTCAAATGGAGTAGTGAACAATGGTGACGGCACGATTACTGTTCCTGCTGGTGTAAGTAGTTTTACGGTGACGATATCAACGATAGACGATTCATTAGTAGAGTCCATTGAAAATGTTTTGATTACCGTGGGTAGTAAAACTGGCTTAGGATCTATTGCAGATAATGATGCACCAACTGCACCTAATTGTGACGTTAATAACCCTTATGATAAAATTGTAAGTGGTTATCACCAATCCATTGCACTTAAAACAGATGCAAGTTTTGCTGTTTGGGGTGAAGATTTAGATAATACTGGAGCCGGGGAAGTATTAACACCCAGAGATATTAATGTTACTAATTTTCCAAATCTTGTAGGAACACCTTTAAAAGCAGCCATCGGAGGTCAAGGTGGCGGCGGTAAAGAACAAGCTATTTTGCTTACAACGGATGGGTTGTATGTCTGGGGAAATGTGGGCTATGTTATTAATTATGAATTAAAAGGTACCGCTGCCTTTGGGAAAATAGCTACAAATTTATTTACTGCAAATAATGTCAATACAGCTACAGGATTGCCTTTAGGTGTGAATCCATATGATGTTAAAATGATGACTGCAACCTATGGAACTTTGGTTCTTTTAACAAATGCAGGAGACGTTTGGACATTATCACAATTTGTAGGAACAAGTGCAACTGGAAACACTGGTGTTTATCCTAAAACTTGGTTTAAGGCTCAAATAGATGCGAATACTTACTTGACTGGCGTTACTGCAGTTAGGGCACAAACAAGTACAGGCAGTTTAAATGCTATTATGGCATTAAAATCTGATGGAACGGTGTATACTTGGGGTAGTAGTACCTATTTAGGGGATGGGTCTGCATCCGCGCAAAGAACATACGCAACTAAAATGACTTTGCCGGCAGAGTTCTCTATTACCAATATTCCAAAAATGATTGCGGTTACAGGTGGTATAAAGAATTCCACTTCTGTTAAAAATTCATATTACATATTAAGTAATAGTGGAGCATTATATAGCTTGGGATACAACACTCAAAAACAATTAGGGGATTTTAGTACGACTGAAAGAACTTCCTGGGTAAATGCAAAAATAAATGCAACTACTAATTTCACTAATGTTTCTTTTATTACGGCTCAAGAACACGACGCTTCTTTTCCCGGAATCGCGGCAGTAACAAAGACGGGTGACTTATATACTTGGGGAGAGAATGAAGGATTGGCATTAGGAAGAAACGATGCTGGTTCAACCTATACTTTTTGGGATCCAGGTATGCCTTTAGGATTTACTTCAGGTTCTGATATTGCACTCTCAGCTGAATTAGGAGGTCATACGTTAGTATATTTAAAACAAGGCACAACACAGTTCTGTTATGTTGGTCACAAAATAGCAGGTAGTATGGGTGATGGAGTTTCAACGGGCTCTTTTATCAATACATTTAACTGTGCTAATACACCAAGTATGAATATTTGTGGATCCGTTCCTGTGTCTGCCTCTACTTCTACTTCTACTATTTCTGCCAATCCAACAAGTATTGCTGCGAATGGAACTTCGACTTCGGTCATTACGGTGCAGTTAAAACAAGCAAATGGTACTAACTTAACCTCAACAGGAGGCACAGTAATCATTACAACTAGTAAGGGAACAATTAGTAGCGTCACTGATAATAATGATGGAACCTATACTGCCATCTTAACGAGTTCAACGTTTGTAGAAACGGCTACCTTAAATTATACCTTAAATGGTTCAGCTGGTACAAATTCTGCTTCAGTTAATTTCACGGCTGTAACCAATCCAGTGTTAACTGCGACAGGTAATTTAAAAACGTTTACCTCTTGTTCAGGATGTACCGTATCACCACAAAGCTTTACCATTTCAGGTATAGATTTAGCTACTAATAACATGGTAGTGACTGCCCCAACAGGCGTTCAGGTATCTACTTCTCTTAATAGTGGTTACGCAACTTCTATTAATATTACACCTACTGCAGGAACAGTTACGACAACCACTGTCTATGTAAAATTGACTAATTCAGCAAGTTCTGTGGCTTCAAGCGTAATTTCTGTAACATCTACAGGTGCTGTCGCAAAAACGATAACTGTAACGACAAATACGGATAATGCGTTGAATTTTGATGGTACTAATGATTATGTAAACTTACCATCAACCTTTGCATCAGCATACAATCATCCTGCTGTAACGATTGAAGCTTGGATAAAGACATCTGATGCGAAAGCAATCAATGAAATTATTGGATGGGGTAGCTCAACATTAAATAATAATGTGGTTGAATTTAGAACCTCCTCTGGAAAACTTCAGTTTATTTTAAATGATGGCACAAAATTTTATGGATTAGAAAGTACTAGTCTCGTTAATACAGGCAAATGGGTGCATGTCGCGGTGGTTAAATCTGGATCAAGTGCAGTATTGTACGTTAATGGCCAAGTTGCTAGTGGTGCGCCTGTTGCTAATAGCGATATAACTTCGACTCCTACATTAGATAGATCAAATATTGGACTATTAGCATACAAGACATCTTCTGTGGCCTACGGTCCCATTGCCAATTCCTATTTCAATGGGGGCATCGATCAACTAAGGATTTGGAATACGGCAAGAACGAGTTCTGATATCGCTGCAAATATGTTTGTAGAGATGGCCGGTAATGAAACCGGGCTAGTTGCTAGTTATGATTTTAATCAAGGCGTTGCAAGTGGGACTAATGTTATTACTACATTAAATGATAGATCTAATAATTCATATAATGGCACTTTGACAAATTTCCCAGCGACAATGTCAGGAACTACATCGAATTTTGTAGCAGGTTTTGTTCCTGAAATTACGGCAGCAGGAAATGTCACGACACTTGCAACTGGAAATACGTTACAGCTTTCAAATGGATTAACGGGAGGTGTTTGGGCATCGTCAAATACTTCATTAGCTTCTGTGAATAGTGCGAGTGGTTTGGTTACCGGTGTAGCTAGTGGAACTGTTAGTATTTCTTATACAATTTGTGATAAAACGGTTTCATATACTCTTACTTTAATTACGCCTACCATTACAACGACAGGAACATTAAAACAGTTTACTTCTTGTTCTGGTTGTGGGATTTCGCCACAGTCATTTGCGGTTTCTGGTACTTATTTAGGGGCCAATGTAATTATCTCTGCACCTACTGGTTTTGAGATTTCGAATGCCTCTGGAGGAACCTATAGTTCAACATTAACCTTATCGCCAAGTTCTGGCACTGTTTCTGCGACTACAATATACGCTAGACTCATAAACCGTGCTTCTTCTGCAGTTGGAGGTAATATTACTATTACATCTACAGGTGCTACCACTAGAACTGTTGCTGCAACCGTAAATACAGATAATGCATTGATGTTAGATGGGGTAGGCGATTATGTTAATTTAGGCGATGTTTTAGATTATTCTACTGTAGCTAATACTACAGAAGCCTGGGTATATTGGAAAGGATCTACTGAAGCATTTTCTGAAATTTTCACTAAAGATGTGATTCAATCCTTCTCAATCACCAGTGGAAATAAGTTACATGCTAATTTCGGCGATGGATCAACCTGGAACTCGGGCCTTAATTCTACTATCTCTGTTCCCTTAAACACATGGACACATTTAGCAGTAACGAGAAGTAGTACAGGTGTTGTAAAAATGTATATTAATGGAGTATTAGATGCTTCTACTAATACAATGAATGTTATAGGTAATAACACGGCATTAAGAAGTATTGGAGCAAAGAATGTAGGAGGAGTCATTTACGGTCCATTTACAGGGGCAATTGATAACATAAAAGTTTGGAATGTAGAAAAATCAATAACCGATATTACCAATGGCATGTACACAGAATTAGCCGGTAATGAGACGGATTTATTAGCGTATTATGATTTCAATCAAGGAATAGCAAAGGGTACGAATACAAGTATTACATCTTTGCTTGATAAAGGACCATCTTCGTTCAACGGAACTATTACGGGAGTCACTTTAACTGGATCAAACTCTAACTTTGTTGATGGATATATTCCAAATATAGTCGCCGCAGGCAATGCTACCTCAGTTTTAACTGGCGGGACATTAGCTTTGTCTAATGGTCTAGTGGGTGGAGTTTGGTCTAGTTCAAATTCAAATGTAGCGAGCATTAATGCTTCTACAGGTATTGTTACAGGTGTTGCAGCTGGTAATGCAACCATGAGTTATACGATTTGTGGCAAAGTGGCTACCTATAATTTGACAGTATTAACTCCTATCTTAACAACAGGTACACTTAAAACTTTCACCTCTTGTTCTGGTTGTGTGATTACGCCACAATCATTTGCGGTTTCTGGTACTAATTTAGGGGCCAATGTAATTATCTCTGCACCTACTGGTTTTGAGATTTCGAACACCTCCGGAGGAACCTATAGTTCAACATTAACCTTATCGCCAAGTTCAGGCACTTTATCCTCTACCAATGTTTTTGCTAGATTAATTAACAGTGCTACAACAGCCACTGCGGGTAATTTTACAGTTGCTTCTACAGGCGCTGCATCAAAAACAGTAACAGCAACGGTTAATACGGATAATGCGTTGAGTTTTGATGGGGTGGATGATTTCGTGGTATTGGATAATGTGGGCAGTAATTCAAATTTAACATTTGGTGGTACGTCTCCTTTTACTTTAGAAGCCTGGGTTAGAAGAACTGGTACTACTACTGGGAATGCAATGATTATTACAAAACAAAACTTAGCTGTTGCTGGTAATTATATTTTATATGTTGACATAGATGGCAAGCCAGGTTTGTTTAGAGAAACTGCTACAAATCCAAGTGTTTTGGCAACGAGTTCACTTCCAATTAATGAGTGGCACCATGTTGCAGGTGTTTTTGATGGAAGTAATTTGAAAATATTTATTGATGGTGTTTTAAACAATACTACGACTGGTTCTGGAACTATAAGGGTATATTCCACTCCAATAACCAGTTTAAAGGTTGCGATTGGTGCAGCTTATTCTAATAATGTTCCATCTTACTTTTTTAAAGGTAATATTGATGAAGTGCGTGTTTGGAATGTTGATAGATCTACGCAAATTCAAAGTAATTATTTAACAGGCTTAGCAGGGAATGAAACTGGTTTGGTTGCTTATTATAACGTAGACCAAGGAACAATTAACGGTTCGAATACAGCCATTACTAGTTTAACGGATAGAACCGCTAATGCGATTAATGGAACTATTACCAATTTTGCATTAACAGGAAGTGCGTCTAATTTTGTTCCAGGGTTGATTCCAGAAATTTCGGGGGATGCTATTTTAAATAAAGGTTTAACAACAACCTACACCAATTCCTTAACGGGAGGTACTTGGTCATCTAGTAATACTAACATTGCATCTGTGAATTCATCTACAGGTGTAGTTACAGGGGTAAATCCAGGAACAAGCACCATAACTTATTCCATTTGTGGAAAAACGGTTTCTAAAGTAGTGACCGTGGTTGTGCCTACTATCACTAAGACAGGGACACTAACTCCATTCAGTACATGTTTAGGCACGGCATCTGATTCCCAAACATTTACGGTAAGCGCGCAATATCTAACGGCGAATTTAGTGTTAACGGCTCCTACTGGTTATGAAATAGCTACCAGTTTAGGAGGTACTTATTCTTCTACCATAACCATTGCTCCTACCTCTGGCACAGTAAGTGCAAGATTAATTTATGTGCGTTTATCAACAGCATCTGTTAATGGTCAATCTGGAAATATCGCAATCACCTCTACGGATGCGGCGACTCAAAATGTATCTACTGGAATTGCAACAGTGACAAGACCAGTAGTGGCTTCAGTGACCATTAGTTCAAATGCAACAAACAACAGTATTTGTGTGGGAACAAATGTGGTATTTACTGCTACACCTACGAACGGAGGTAATGCGCCTACCTATCAATGGAAATTAAATGGAAATAATATAACCGGGGCAACTAGTGCCACGTATTCATCTACTTCCTTAGCAAACAATGATGCCATTTCTGTATTGATGACTTCAAGTCTATCATCTTGCATAAACGGATCACCTGCAAGTTCAAATACGATTACAACTATAGTTAACTCGGTTCCTTCGACTCCTGGAGCCATTTCAGGATTAACTACTATTTGTTTAAATTCAAATCAAGTATACAGTGTGCCTGCGGTTTCAGGAGCGACATCTTACACATGGGTGGTTTCTGGCAATTTAACAGCCACACTTTCTACAACAAATCTGATTAATATTACTGCGGCTAATACATCGGGTAGTGGTTCTTTAGAAGTATTTGCAAATAATGCTTGTGGAACTTCTATTTCAAGTTCGAGTGTATCAATTACAATTAATAATACACCTGCGCCTACAGCTAGTTTTACCTTATCATCAAATACGGTTTGTTTGACTAATGCAGGGATAACGTTTACAAATTTAAGTACATCAAACGCAACGACAAATTCACCAATTGGTACTTATGCATGGACCTTCGGTGATGGCGCAACAGCATCAACCGCTTCCGCTAGTAATACGTATACAAACTCAGGAAATTTTGATGCCATTTTAACTGTTACTGATGGAAACCAATGTACTTCTTCCTTCTCTAGCAGAATAACGGTTGATCCAATTAGTGTGGCGGGTACGGCTTCTGTAACAAACCCAACTATTTGTGAAGGTTTTAGCACTGGTTTAACTCTAACGGGTTATACAGGCGCTATTCAGTGGCAAAAATCTACAGACGGTATCAACTTCACTAATATCACTGGGGCAAATACGGTAGCTTACAACACAGGTAATTTAACCACGACTACTTATTATCAAGCGGTGGTTACAAGTGGTGCATGTAGTTCTGCTACTAGTGGTGTTATTACGGTAACAGTGAGTCCAACACCTGCTGTAACTTTAGCTTCTTTAGCTAATATCAACAGTACTGCAACAAGTTTTGATTTAACTTATAGCAATGCAGTGGGGGCTCCGGATGAATATAGCATAACCGCAGTGGGGCCTAATGCAATGCCAAACTTTGTTGACATTTCAAATTATGGATTGCCTGTAAGTCCAATAACGGTCTCTATTCCAGCTTCAACTCCTGGAACATATAATTTTAATTTGCTTGTAAAAAATGGAACGCTAGGCTGTGTTTCTCCAGCAATTCCATTTAACCTGACCATTGCAGCGGCAAGTTCTACGATTACAGTAACAGGTCTTACTACCTACACATATAACGGATCTGGTCAGGGCCCAGTAACGAATATTAAAACTGGGTCTACGGGCGCAGTTACGTATAGTTATTCAGGAACAGGCTCAACCACTTATGGCCCAAGTGCAACTTTACCTACTGGAGTAGGTACCTATCAGGTTATCGCTACACTAGCTTCTGATGTTAATTATAGTGGTGCAACATCTGCTCCCTATGCTTTTAGCATTACCGCAGCAAGTTCTACGATCACCGTAACAGGTCTTACGTCTTATACATATAATGGCTCTGGTCAAGGCCCTGTAACGAATACAAAGACAGGATCTACAGGAGCAGTTACGTATAGTTACTCAGGTACGGGATCAACTACGTATGGTCCAAGTGCAACATTACCAACGGGTGTAGGCACTTATCAGGTAATTGCCACACTCGCTGCTGATGCTAATTACAGTGGTGCAACTTCTGCTCCATATGCTTTTAGCATTACCGCAGCAAGTTCTACGATCACC
>JBJTMW010000256.1:0-3228 GCA_046070715.1 Aquirufa sp.
CGTGAAAAACTCTTTTTTATCGGCCTTGCCATCGCCGTTTGTGTCCGTGTATTTGTAGATATTGTCTTGATCAGATTCCATCGTCAAGATGCTGTTTTTCCCATAAGGCAAAACGAAACGCGGGAAGATTAAGCCATCCACGAAGGCCGTTCCTGTCTCGTAAATCCCGTCATTATTTTTGTCTTCCCAGCGAGAAATGCGGCTGGTGGGTTCTAACTCGTTTTTGGAATCCGCATCTAACATGTAGGATCTTAACTCCAAAACATACATCCTCCCATTCCCATCAAACACAATTTCTGCAGGCTGCTGAATTTGTGGCTCCGCTAAAACAGGCTGCATTTGATAGCCGGCCGGAAGTAAAAACTTCTTCAACTGCTCATCGATGGTCAAGGGTTGCACCGGAGCTTTGGGCGACAAATCAATCCCTTTCCAGTTCTCGTCATTCGGGTCTACCCCATCCGGAATTTTCAAGGTATCTACTGAAGTAATACGAGAAGAAGTAGAATGAAAGGAGGCCAAAACAGCAAGCGTCAGCATCCCCGCCAAAGATAAAAGGGCTAATTTTTTCATAGGTTTAGATTTGTCTACAAGGAAAAAAGAATTTCACTGATATACAATAGGTTAAGGGGAATTTTCAGGGCAGGTCATCCTACATGGCAGAAATCCTTATCTTAGCGTTACGATCTATCCCTCTATGAAAAAAATCTTCTTCCTACTACTCAGCTTCGCTGCTTTTTCAGATGTCAAACTCCCGTCTTTAGTTAGCAACGGAATGGTATTACAAAGGGATGTACCCGTGAAAATTTGGGGTTGGGCGAGTCCGGGAGAGAAAGTTAACGTGACTTTTAAAGGAAAAAAGATCCGTGCTATAGGAGATTCCAAAGGAAACTGGGCTTGCACCTTGCCCGCAACACCGGCTGGTGGTCCGTATGAAATTACGATCAATGAAAAGTCCGTGAAAGATGTTCTTTTCGGGGATGTTTGGCTGTGTTCGGGACAATCCAATATGGTCATCAATATGGAACGCGTGAAGGAGAAATATCCGGCCGATATTGCCACTGCCAATAATCCGCAGATTCGAAATTTCTTCATTCCCCCCACCATGTCTAAGGTAGAAGTTCGCACCGATTTGCCGGCGAGTTCTTGGCTTCCTGTAAACCCAGAAAATGTGTTACAAATGGGTGCAGTTTCCTATTTCTTTGCGCGTGATTTGTATGCCCAATACCACGTGCCCATTGGGATTATTAATTCCAGTGTGGGTGGAACCCCTATTGAATCCTGGATCAGCGAAGATGGATTGAAAGAATTTCCGGAATACGTAAAAGACACCACACCTACGAACCCCGCACCGCCTGCTCCTAGAAAATCCGCTGACCGTGGCTTAAGTGAAAAGTGGGCTAGCCCTAGCTATTCACCCAAAGGCTGGAAACGCTTTTCGATCCCTGGTTATTGGGAAGATCAGGGTTTAAAAGATCTGAATGGCGTGGTATGGTTTAGAAGAGAAATCGACATTCCTGCGTCGTTAGCGGGTCAGCCTGCCAAACTATTTATGGGCCGCATCGTCGATGCTGACCAGGTATTTGTGAACGGAGAACAAGTGGGGAATATCACGTATCAATATCCGCCTCGCAGATATAACATCAAAAATGGTCTGCTGAAAGCGGGTAAAAACCTGATTGTCATTCGTGTGACAAACACGGCTGGGAAAGGCGGTTTTGTACCAGATAAGCCATACGAAATGCTGATAGGGGATCAACAATTTAATTTACAAGGGGATTGGGATTACAAAGTGGGTGAAGTATTCCCGCCGGTAGAGGAAAAACCGGCTCCCTCTATTTTCAGCCCTACCGCTTTGTACAATGCATTAATTGCCCCATTTATCACTTATTCTTTGAAAGGATTTGTTTGGTACCAGGGCGAGTCCAATGTGGGGAAACCAGAGGTATATCAACAGTTGTTGCCGGCTTTAGCCAAAGACTGGCGGACGAAGTTTAACCAGCCTGAACTTCCCTTTTTATATGTGCAATTACCCGGCTTTCAAGACCGAACTTTCCTCCCAGCAGAAAGTAATATGGCCGTTCTGCGCGATGGCCAATTAAAGAGTTTATCCATTCCGCGCAGTGGGATGGCGGTAACGTTGGATCTGGGCGAATGGAATGACATTCATCCGTTGACCAAAAAACCAATCGGCGAACGCCTCGCATTAGCCGCTCGCAAACTGGCTTACGGAGAGAACATCGTTTCGTCAGGACCTATTTATGAATCCAATCAAATCGAAGGAAACCGCATTCGCATTCGCTTCCGCGAAACGGGTAGCGGGCTCTCTATCAATAAAACAGAAGAAGACGAATTGACCTATTTTGCCATCGCCGGGAAAGACAAAAAATTCGTGTGGGCGAAGGCGATTATTGAACGAAACACCGTGGTCGTATGGAGCGATGAAGTGCCAGAGCCTGTGTACGTTCGCTATGGCTGGGCAGATAATCCGGAGGGCGCAAATTTGATCAATGCGGAGGGACTTCCGGCTTCGCCTTTTAGGACAGATAATTAATTGTATCATTCTGTTACAATAGCTATCTTTGGCAAAATTATAAACCCTTTATGAAAAAGATCCTCGGATTACTCGCGATCTCGACCGTGGCTTTCGGTCAGCAGCATTTTATTCAGCAGAAAAATGGCCCTACGCTAGGCTATGATCAGGCCAAAATCATTCAAAAAGACGGCCTATCGTTCAAAGACCTGAATAAAAACGGGAAATTAGACGTTTACGAGGATTGGAGAAAGCCAGTGGACGAGCGTGCCAAAGATCTAGCGAAGCAGTTAAGCGTGGAGGAAATTGCCGGTTTAATGCTCTATTCTGGGCACCAAGCCGTTCCAGCAAGACCCGATGGATATTTCGCGGGGACCTATAATGGCAAGCCATTTGACCCTAAGACCATGGATCCATCGGATTTAACAGATCAACAGAAGAAATTCTTACAAGCCGATAATTTACGTCACGTCTTATTGACGACGGTTTCGAGTCCAGAAGATGCGGCGAAATGGAACAATAAAATGCAAGCTTTTTGCGAGTCTGTGGGGAAGGGGATTCCAGCAAATAACAGCACGGATCCTCGGCATGGAACATCTGCGCGCGCTGAATTCAATGCGGCAGCAGGCGGACTTATTTCGATGTGGCCTTCTTCATTAGGAATGGCGGCGACATTCAAACCGGCATTGATTCAACAA
>JBJTMW010000257.1:0-3742 GCA_046070715.1 Aquirufa sp.
AAATGATCCGTTGCTTCTTTCTTTAAACTATCGTTTCTAAGAGCCGAGAAATCATCTTCAGCGCGCATGCGGGCAATCTGTTGAGCAGAAAGAGAGAAAGAAAGAAGTAAAAAAAGAAGAAGTCTCAAATTTTGTAAAAAAATCAAAAGACAAAAGAAGGCATTATAAAACAAAAAAACCACACGTCCTGTGTGGTTTTTTGCCTACCGATTAAACAGATAAGGTATTCGGGAATCCCTTGCCACTTTTGAACGTTATCGGCGAACATTTTCTTCACCAGCTACGGATGGAATTAAATAACAATAATAATAGCTTCGATATCCATTATTTAAATGCACCTTTGTTAACTAATTGAAAATCAAATAGTTTTGATTTGCGTTTTGAGAAAGAAAAAATTCAATTTTTAGATACCCCATAAAAATTATCAACATCCATAAAACAAAAATTGTTGTACTTTTTTTGTTATTCTTTGGTCTTCAAACAGCACAAGCACAAGAAGCCGTCCTCGCAACAGGCGGCAAAGTTTCAGGTAGCGCAGGAACCATTACTTATTCAATAGGGCAAATTGTTTATACCACCCATACAGGTACAAACGGTATAATGGCACAAGGCGTGCAACAGCCCTATACAATTTCTATTTTGCTAGGCATAGAAGACAATTCCATTCATTTAGATTTAACAGCTTACCCAAACCCTACCATCAATTTTTTAACACTGAATGTAGGGAATACTGACCTTTCTACGTTGAGCTTTCAGCTTTATGACCTTATCGGAAGAATAATTGAAAGCCGAAAAATACGGAGCAGTAAAGAAACAATTGATATGGAAAATCTACCAAGCGCCCTGTATTTTTTGAGAGTGACTAACGATACCAAAGAAGTAAAAACATTTAAAATTATCAAAAACTAAAAACTATCAAAAAGATCTATTCAATCCTAGCTGTGCTTTTAATAACGCTAAGCGTATTCGCACAAGCACCACAAAAAATGAGTTACCAAGCCGTTATTCGCAATAACAGTAATGCCTTACTTACATCAACTCAATTAGGTATGCAGATCAGTGTTTTACAAGGTTCATCAACTGGAACTCCCGTGTATATAGAAACCCAAACACCAAGTTCTAACTCGAATGGTTTAGTGAGTTTAGAAATTGGTATGGGTACAGTAGTCAAAGGTACATTTGCTGGTATCAACTGGGCAAATGGACCTTATTTTATTAAAACCGAAACCGACATAACAGGCGGGACCGCTTACGCCATTGCTGGCACAAACGAATTAATGAGTGTGCCGTATGCTTTGTTTAGTGCAAACGCAACGGCTGGTGGAGTGCACTATTTTGAAAAACAGTTAGTTTCTGACGGGGAAAATAGAATCGCCATAACATTCTCTTTAAGTACTTTTTCTAAAATTTATTACAATGGAGCTTTACTAAGACAAGATCAATGGTCAGGCGTTGGTCTTTCTACATTAACATTAATTCTTGACACAAGGAAAAACGATGAATTAACCGTTCTAAATTAAAAATTAACCTAAAATCTTGCAGTGGTATAGATAAACTGAGTTAACCAATGATAAAAAAACACCTACTAACAATCGCATTAATTGTAATTTCCTATGTGGGATTTTCACAATCTACAACATCTCCTGCAGGAACAGCTTCACCTACAGCTGCTACACCCACTGCACAATTGAGAATTCCAAATCGAGGGATTGCCTTTGGACAAAATTTGCCCGCTGGAACGCAAATTTATGTTTTATCAGATTCAACTTTATGGCAAACCAAAGTTGGAATTGTTTCAACTGCAACAATTACCTCTGCATACCTTGATTTGATATTAATTAATAGAAGTGCCAATTACTTTGTTGAATCATTCGAAGCACCCTCCGGATCTAGCACGTACGAACTTTCCTATTTTCCCGTAAGAGGAACTATGGGGATCACTGTTATGATGAATGGGGCGGCATTGAGACCTGGAACAGATTATACTTGTTTGGGGAGAATTCTAACTATCATTAGTAGTCAAGTACAATATGATAAATTTGTTACCTCCTACACGTATACGATTAATTAAAGAGGAGAGCTAGCGTTCAATTTCATCGTAACGCCAGCTCTCCCTTATTTGCTTTTGATTGTCGCAAACTATAAATTCTCTACATGAATAAATTAATTATTGTATTATCGTTTTCACCTTTCCTCCTGTTTGCGCAGGCAATGATTTCTCCTTCAGTATTAATTAAGATTGCTAACGCAACAACCATTTTTGGGGCTAATTTATCCGTCGGTACGCAAGTTTATGATATAGCGAATCATAAATTGTATGCGGTAAAAACTAAAATAATCTCCTCCGAAACAATTGCCACAGCCGTGTTATCTTTAAACTTGCTTAACACCGCTGCTTATAGTTCTATTAATGTTTCTTCCATCAGTTCCTCTACATCAACTACAGATTCAGTTATTTCAGACATGACTAGAATCATAGAAGAGTCTGGAATGTATTCTATTCATTTTAACGCACAAATAAAAATCCCCAAAGCTAATTATACCACGGGTTTTAGCACGGCTACAGCGGCTGAAGATTTAAATTTAATTTATAATGATTTGATGGCAATACCCGCAACCGCTACCCATACACTTACTTTTGGAAATGGTGAAATACTTTTTCCTGGAGTGTATAATGTAGCAGGTGCAGCATCAATAGCCGGCACTCTTACGCTAAATGGCAATAATGAAATCAACCCTATTTTTATAATCAGGGCAAATGCTGGAGCATTTAATACCGGGGCTGGCACTAACGTCATTTTAACAAACGGAGCAAACGCCAAAAATATTTTTTGGATTGCCGATGGAGCCATTGGTCTCGGTGCTAATTCCAATATCTCCGGAATTTTATTTTCACATGGAGCAGCTGTGGCTGGGGCTAACAGCATTGTAACTGGACGATTATTAACTACATTGGGTGCCATTTCTTTCGGACAAGGTGCCCTTAAATTGCCCATTGGCAATAGCTTTGTAGACTTTAGGAGCCTAACTAATTTCATCATGTTCACCAGTTCTGGTGGAGTAGCCAATAGTGGTGCTTCTGTCTATACAGGAGATGTAGGAACAGCTTTAGGAGCCATCACAAGCTTTGAAACAGCGACTGTAAATGGAAATATTTTTCAAGCAGGATCCACTACGCTTGTTACGCCCATAAATCATATGGTAACCTTTAGCCTTTTTAAAAATGGTGTCCTAATTCCCAACTCTAGTAGAACAAGAACACAATTACCCTCAGACATTTCATTATTAGCCCTATCTGCAATTGAAGTAGGTGACACAGTAGATGTGAGATGGAAAATTGATGAGCAAATTTCTGATGGTATTGAAATAAGCGTTTTTAATAGAATTTTAACATTGATTAAAGTAGGGAATTTGCACTAACCCCTCAATACATCGATTTCCTTAAAACAAAAAAACCACACGTCCTGTGTGGTTTTTTGCCTACCGAAGTAGTCCGTACGGGAATCGAACCCGTGTTTCATCCGTGAAAGGGACGTGTCCTAACCCCTAGACGAACGGACCATTATTTATTTTGGTGGCACAAAGGTAGGCTTTTCCCTTTTATATTCAAAACGACCAGCCAAAAAAAGACTAATTATTTTCTAATTTATTTTCACTATTTTAGCCTAAACATTGAAGCAGAACCCCTTATGGCGAACGTACAACCCTATTCTCGATTAACTGATTTCGACATTGCCCTTTT
>JBJTMW010000258.1:0-3228 GCA_046070715.1 Aquirufa sp.
CGTGAAAAACTCTTTTTTATCGGCCTTGCCATCGCCGTTTGTGTCCGTGTATTTGTAGATATTGTCTTGATCAGATTCCATCGTCAAGATGCTGTTTTTCCCATAAGGCAAAACGAAACGCGGGAAGATTAAGCCATCCACAAAGGCCGTTCCCGTCTCGTAAATCCCGTCATTATTTTTGTCTTCCCAGCGAGAAATGCGGCTGGTAGGTTCTAACTCGTTTTTAGAATCTGCATCTAACATATACGATCTTAACTCCAAAACGTACATCCGCCCATTCCCATCAAACACAATTTCCGCAGGCTGCTGAATCTGTGGCTCCGCTAAAACGGGCTGCATTTGATAGCCAGCAGGCAGTAAAAACTTCTTCAACTGCTCATCGATGGTCAAGGGTTGCACCGGAGCTTTGGGCGCTAAATCTATCCCTTTCCAGTTCTCATCATTAGGATCTACCCCATCCGGAATTTTCAACGTGTCTAGACTTGTGCTACGTAAAGAAGTGGAATGAAAGGAGGCCAAAACAGCAAGCGTCAGCATCCCCGCCAACGATAAAAGGGCTAATTTTTTCATAGGTTTAGATTTGTCTACAAGGAAAAAAGAATTTCACTGATATACAATAGGTTAAGGGGAATTATCAGGTCAGGTCATCCTAAAATGCAGAAATCCTTATCTTAGCGCTACGATCTATACCTCTATGAAAAAAATCTTCTTCCTACTACTCAGCTTCGCTGCTTTTTCAGATGTAAAACTCCCGTCCTTAGTCAGCAACGGAATGGTGTTGCAACGCGATATACCGGTTAAAATTTGGGGCTGGGCGAACCCTGGAGAGAATGTAAACGTGACTTTTAAAGGAAAAAAGATCCGTGCTATAGGAGATTCCAAAGGGAACTGGGCATGCACCCTGCCCGCAACGCCTGCTGGTGGTCCCTATGAAATTACAATTAACGAAAAGTCGGTGAAAGATGTTCTTTTCGGGGATGTTTGGCTGTGTGCTGGACAATCCAATATGGTCATCAATATGGAGCGCGTGAAGGAGAAATATTCGGCCGATATTGCCTCCGCCAATAATCCACAGATTCGAAATTTCTTCATTCCCCCCACCATGTCTAAGGTAGAAGTTCGCACCGATTTGCCGACTAGTTCTTGGCTTCTTGTAAACCCAGAAAATGTGTTACAAATGGGTGCGGTTTCCTATTTCTTTGCGCGTGATTTGTATGCCCAATACCACGTGCCCATTGGGATTATTAATTCCAGCGTAGGCGGAACCCCCATCGAATCTTGGATCAGCGAAGCGGGGTTAAAAGAGTTCCCGGCTTATGTGAAAGATACATCACGCCTTTCGCTACCGCCAGTCATTTCAAAAAAATCCACAGACCGAGGCCTCACCGAAAAGTGGGCTAGCCCTAGCTATTCACCCAAAGGCTGGAAACGCTTTTCGATCCCTGGTTATTGGGAAGATCAGGGCTTGAGAGATCTGAACGGCGTGGTTTGGTTTAGAAGAGAAATCGACATTCCTGCGTCGTTAGCGGGTCAGCCTGCCAAACTATTTATGGGCCGCATCGTGGACGCTGACCAGGTATTTGTGAACGGAGAACAGGTGGGAAATATCACCTACCAATATCCACCTCGCAGATATAACGTCAAAAATGGCCTACTGAAAGCGGGTAAAAACCTAATTGTCATTCGTGTGACAAACACGGCAGGGAAAGGCGGCTTTGTGCCAGATAAGCCATACGAACTGATTGTGGGTGATAAAACAGTCGATTTGCAAGGGGATTGGAATTACAAGGTAGGCGAAGTTTTCCCGCCGGTAGAGGAAAAACCGGCTCCATCTATTTTCAGCCCTACCGCTTTGTATAATGCATTAATTGCCCCATTTATCACTTATTCTTTAAAGGGAATTGTTTGGTACCAGGGAGAGTCCAATGTGGGGAAACCGGAGGTATATCAACAGTTGTTGCCGGCTTTAGCCAAAGACTGGCGGACGAAGTTTAACCAGCCTGAACTTCCCTTTTTATATGTGCAACTACCCGGCTTCCAAGACCGGACAATGCTCCCAGCAGAAAGTAATATGGCCGTTCTGCGCGATGGCCAATTGAAGAGTTTATCCATTCCGCGCAGTGGGATGGCGGTCACCTTGGATCTGGGCGAATGGAATGACATACATCCTTTGACTAAAAAACCGATCGGCGAACGCCTTGCATTAGCCGCCCGCAAACTGGCCTACGGAGAGAACATCGTTTCCTCTGGACCTATTTATGAGTCCAATCAAATCGAAGGAAACCGCATTCGCATTCGCTTCCGCGAAACGGGTAGCGGGCTCTGTATCAATAAAACAGACGAAGACGAATTAATGCAATTTGCCATCGCTGGAAAGGACAAGAAATTCGTGTGGGCTAAGGCGATCATTGAACGGAACACCGTGGTGGTTTGGAGCGATGAAGTGGCGGAACCCGTGTACGTTCGCTATGCCTGGGCGGATAATCCGGAGGGCGCAAATTTGATCAATGCGGAGGGGCTTCCGGCTTCGCCTTTTAGGACCGATAATTAATTGTATCATTCTGTTACAATAGTTATCTTTGGCAAAATAATAAACCCTTTATGAAAAAGATCCTCGGATTACTCGCGATTTCGACCGTGGCTTTCGGTCAGCAGCATTTTATTCAGCAGAAAAATGGCCCTACGTTAGGCTATGATCAGGCCAAAATCATTCAAAAAGACGGCCTATCGTTCAAAGACCTGAATAAAAATGGGAAGTTAGACGTATATGAGGATTGGAGAAAGCCGGTGGACGAGCGTGCCAAAGATCTAGCCAAGCAATTAAGCGTGGAAGAAATTGCCGGTTTAATGCTCTACTCAGGACACCAAGCGGTTCCAGCAAGACCTGATGGATATTTCGCCGGAACCTATAATGGAAAACCCTTCGATCCTAAAACGATGGATCCCTCAGATTTAACAGATCAACAAAAGAAATTCTTACAAGCAGATAATTTACGTCACGTCTTATTGACGACCGTTTCCAGCCCGGAAGATGCGGCAAAATGGAACAATAAAGTGCAAGCCTTTTGTGAATCACTAGGCAAAGGTATTCCAGCAAATAACAGCACGGATCCTCGGCATGGAACATCTGCGCGCGCTGAATTCAATGCGGCAGCAGGCGGACTTATTTCGATGTGGCCTTCTTCATTAGGAATGGCGGCGACATTCAAACCGGCATTGATTCAACAA
>JBJTMW010000259.1:0-3519 GCA_046070715.1 Aquirufa sp.
GGATGCCGAGATGAGCGCAGTGTTAGCAAAATACCCTGAAATCAGCAGGGGCTATTTTAGTGCGACAGCTGAAAATTCACCTTTCCTGGCACAGGATCTCTTTCGCTTATATGCTAATCCAGCGTTGCGAAAATTTTATGATCAGAGTCAAGAACCTGATTTTTTTGGAGGGGATGCGCTGGAAAAAGAACTCAAAGCGGCCTTTACCAAAATTCAACAGGAATTCCCGGGCGTTAAAACTCCGAAGATCAGAACGGTATTCTCCGGTTTTGGTGGCGTAGGTGGCGGCGAATATACCGCACAAAACCTGGTCGTTTCTGACTCTTTAATTATCATTGGTCTCGACTTCTTTATGGGATCTCGCGGCCTATACAAAGCGCCCAATGTCTACGAATACCAAATGCGTCGTTTGGAACCCAAAGCCATGGTCGCTCAAATTATCCTCCAATATTCTGCCTTTTTAATCAAACAAACGGAGAATGATGCGAGTTTATTAAGCGATATGATTTGGTACGGCAAAGGCTACGTTTTCACGAAAACGATTTTACCTTCTGTGCCTGATAGTCTTCTTTTCGGATACACGAATCAGGAATTAGCGGAGACGAATGCCTTCCAAAAAGAAGTTTGGGAACATTTTATCGATCGCAAACTGTTATTCAGTAACGATAAAAACGTCAAGGCAAAATACCTGGATGATCGTCCCAAAACGACCGAAGTAGGTCCCGCCTGCCCAGGCAGCATCGGTCGTTGGTTAGGCTGGCGCATTGTGGATTCCTATTGGAAACAGAAGCCTAAACTGAGTTTAGCAAAAATTTTGACCGACCCAGAAGCGAATCGATTATTCCTCGATTCAGGCTACCGCGGCGAAGCAGATAAGAAATAAGATGGCAAAAAAACAACATGGTGATATAGGCGGAGGAGTAGATCCCAAAGATGCCGTAAAAGTCAGCAAACAAGGCCTTTCCAAGGCCGTAAAGATCTTCCGATTCGTCATACCTTACAAATGGACGTTTATTGTGGGGATGGCATTTTTATTGCTTTCTAATCTAACTACACTTAGTTTCCCCTTGTTAATTGGCGAGATGACCAAAGTCATCGAAGGCAAATCCACCTACAAAATCAACGAAGTAACCCTGTTTTTCTTTGCCGTCTTGATCGTTCAGGCTATCCTTTCTTTCTTCCGCATCTATACCTTCGCGCAGGTCTCCGAGAAAGCGATGCGAGACGTACGTCAGACCTTGTACGCTAAAATCATTACGCTACCCATTTTCCACTTTGAGAAAAGACGCGTAGGGGAATTGATGAGCCGCATTACTTCCGATATCACGCAATTACAGGATGTGTTATCGATTACCTTGGCCGAATTCTTCCGCCAGGTTTTCACTCTCGTAGGTGGCGTCGCGCTTATTACTTATATCTCCTGGAAGCTGACCTTATTTATGCTGGCCACCTTCCCGGTGCTGGTTATTTCAGCTATCATTTTTGGTAAATTCATACGGAAGATTTCCAAAAAGGCACAGGATGAACTAGCCAATACAAACATCATTGTGGAGGAAACATTAACATCCATCCAAGCCGTTAAAGCCTTCACCAACGAAAAATACGAAGTCGATCGCTATACTACTTCGTTGAATAAGGTGTTAGGCGAAGCCTTAAAAGCAGCCACCCTGCGTGGGGGATTTGTCAGTTTTGTCATCTTCGCCTTGTTTGGGGGAATCGTAGGAGTTGTTTGGTACGGTGCCGCTTTAGTGGCCCAAGGCGATTTAATTCTGGCTGATTTATTAACCTTCATCTTCTACACAGCCTTTATCGGAGGTTCCGTGGGAGGTTTAGGAGACATTTACGCCCAATTACAAAAGACCATTGGTGCCTCAGATCGGATTTTAGAAATCTTAGGAGATCCATCGGAGATCGATTTAACGCGTGATACTTCGGATACTGCGGTCTCATTCGGTCAAATCAAGGCACAAGACCTCGAATTTTCTTACCCTTCTCGTCCATCCGTTCAAATCATCAAAGGCATCAATTTTACCATTGAACCCGGTCAAAAGGTAGCCATCGTAGGAACGTCTGGAACAGGCAAATCAACCCTAGCGCAATTATTTATGCGTTTCTACGAGCCTAACGCGGGCTCTATCTCTTTGGGTGATCGTTCCATTGCGGACATCGATATTACGGAATGGCGTAAAATGGTGGCTCTTGTCCCCCAAGAAGTGTTGCTTTTCGGAGGGACCATCCGCGAGAATATCGCCTATGGAAAACCCGGAGCTACACAAGCAGAGATCGAATCCGCCGCTGAACTAGCTTACGCCAAAGAATTCGTCGAATCATTCCCAGAAAAATGGGATACCATGGTAGGCGAACGCGGCGTGAAATTATCAGGGGGCCAAAGACAGCGCATCGCCATCGCCCGCGCCATCCTGAAAAATCCTAAGTTCTTATTACTAGACGAAGCCACCAGTGCCCTTGATTCAGAATCCGAAAAATGGGTACAATCGGCTCTAGAGGAACTCATGAAAAACCGGACGAGCTTGATCATCGCTCATCGTCTTTCCACGATTCGTTCGGCCGATTTAATCATCGTAATGGAAGAAGGCAAGATCGTGGAATCCGGCTCTCACGAAGAATTGATGAAGAAAAAATCAGGGATTTACCAAAATATGGTCAAATTGCAAACCGAACATTTAGGTTAAATGAGCTCTTCGTATTCACTTTCGGATTTTGGCTTAAGATCAACTCCATGTAGAGTTGATGTATTAGCTGCATTTCAATCTGTAGATTTTGCATTAGCCCAAAGTGATATTGAACAAAAACTAAGTGATCAATACGATCGTGTAACGGTATACCGCACATTAAAGACCTTTTTAACCCAAGGTTTACTCCATAAAGTGTTAGACGACAACGGTGGCGTAAAATACGCTTTATGCAAAGAACTCTGCCACCAGGGAGACCATCATCACCAACACGACCACGTACATTTCAAGTGCAATCAATGTGGCCAAACCACCTGTTTAGAGACAGTTCATATTCCCAGTATTGTCCTTCCAGTAGGTTTCACCAAGGAAGAAAGCAATTTATTGATTCAGGGGGTTTGCTCTCTTTGTAGAGTATAGATTATAGAGTAGAGAGGATAGATGGTGAATGGTAAGTGGTGAATGATGGATATCACTAGTCCATAGTTAAAGGGCAAAGTGCGCTGGGCGTTATTTCATACCTGAATAAAAAACGAGGCGGTAGCCTCTTTTTTATGCCATCTCTACCCTTTGCTCTATACTCTATTCTCTACTCTATTTCCTGACCACCGCCGACTGGCTACTGACCACTAGCTACTGGTCACTGTTATGCAAAAAAAAACCGCTCTCCTTCGAGGCGGTCTTTCTATAATAACTTGGAGCTTACTTACTTTCCCGGGTTTGATCCCAGTATCATCAGCGGTGCGGGGCTTAACTTCTCTGTTCGAGATGGGAAGAGGTGAACACCCGTCCTATCGGCTCCATACTTTTTGCAAGGTTTTAGCCT
>JBJTMW010000260.1:0-4965 GCA_046070715.1 Aquirufa sp.
CAAATCGGTCACAAAAAGTACGAGAAACAAACTCGTGGTCAGATGCAAGACAAAAATCCCGTGGTGCATATAATAAAAGCCCTTCCTTTTGACAAACACTAATTGCAGAATAAACGCTAAAAGCGGCAAAGCGATAAATAATAGGGTCGACATTTTGTGCAACATCGTATCTGCCAGCGCTTTCAATAAATCTTCCGAATTAGTATATTCCTCCCCTATACTATAGGCTTTCTGCACCAATTTTTGTTCCAAATCTGTATCTCGCTTAGCCGCCGGCAACTTGGATTGCAGTTGTAAATAATCTTGGAAGGTTTTGGGATTCCCCTTCTGACCCTTTATTAATTCATTCTTCAAGGAAATTACGGGGACTGATGCTTCCTTTTTCGTAGCCGGATTTTCAAGGTATTTCTCTAACGGATGAAACACATAAAAAAGGCAAATAAAGAAAAAAGCAGAGGTAAATAAATAGAAACGAATCGGATGTAAATACGTCGTGCGCTTTCCATTCAGGTACTCGGAAGATAAAAATCCAGGTTTGGTGAAGAGAATTTTAATAGTAGAAAATAGCTTCCCGTCATAGTGAAAAATATCTTCGACAAAGTGAACCAGTAATCCCCAAAAAGTTTCGTAGGGCTCTTTGTTTTCTTGACCACAATGGGAGCAAAAACGAGTATGCACTTTTTGGCCGCAATTGAGGCAATTATCTTCTTGGCGTAATTTTGATTTTGACATAGTAATCTGACAATGTGACACCTCCCGCCGTCTTGGAATTAAAATTGCAAAAGGTAGGCCAAATGTAGGATTATTAATTTTAAAAAATATGAAAGAAACAGGTAACATCTCCATTCACACCGAGAACATTTTCCCCATCATCAAGAAATTTCTCTATTCGGATCACGAGATTTTCCTTCGTGAGCTCGTTTCAAACGCCGTAGATGCGTCCCAAAAAATCAAGCGATTAAGTTCCATTGGTGAATTTAATGGCGAATTAGGGGAGCTAAAGGTGAAAGTGAGTTTTGACAAAGACAAAAAGACTATCACGATTTCTGACAACGGTATCGGTATGACCGCGGAAGAAATCAAGAAATACATTAACCAAATCGCCTTCTCTGGTGCAACGGAATTCGTCGAGAAATACAAGGACCAAGGCGATGACAAAGGAATTATCGGACATTTTGGTCTAGGATTCTATTCTGCCTTCATGGTGGCGAAAGAGGTAGAGATCATCTCAAAATCGTACCAAGAGGGCTCTGAAGCCGCTACTTGGAAGTGCGATGGTTCTACGGAATACACGATTGGACCCGCTAAAAAGAAGACCCGCGGAACAGATATCATCTTGCACATCGCAGAAGACTCAGAAGAGTTTTTAGAGGAGTTCAAATTAAAGTCCATCTTAGAGAAATACGGCAAATTCTTGCCGATCGAGATTGAGTTTGGCGATAAGGTGATCAATAACCCGAACCCGATTTGGACTAAATCTCCATCCGATTTAACAGACGAAGATTACTTGAAATTCTACGAGGAATTATATCCTTTCCAAGAGAAGCCTTTGTTCTGGATTCACTTAAACGTGGACTATCCATTCAATTTAACGGGTATTTTATATTTCCCAAAAGTAAAGAACGAGATGCAATTGCAACGCGAAAAAATCTCCCTTTACAGCCGCCAAGTATTCATCACCGATGAAGTAAAAGACATCGTTCCAGAATTCTTAATGTTATTACACGGGGTCATCGACTCACCCGATATTCCATTGAACGTTTCTCGCTCGTTCTTACAAGCGGATTCGAATGTGAAGAAAATCAACTCGTATATCACGAAGAAAGTCGCTGATAAATTAGCTGAATTGTTTAAATCCGATCGCCCAGCGTTCGAAGAAAAATTCGCTAACATCGGCTTATTCATCAAGTACGGAATGATCTCGGATGAGAAATTCTTAGATAAAGCAAAAGATTTTTGTCTAGTACAAGATACGAATAACAAGTATTTCACGTTAGACGAATACAGTGAAGAGGTACAAGCTGCCCAAACAGACAAAGACGGAAACAAGGTTTACTTGTATACCACCGACGTCGAGCAACAAGATGCCTTTATTCAATCCGCCCAAAACAAAGGTTATTCAGTCATTAAATTGGATACCCTGATCGACAGCCACTTCATTAACACGATGGAGTCTAAATTAGAAAAGACGCAATGGAAGCGTGTAGATGCTGATGCTATTGATAAATTAATTGATACAGGAATTACCCTAGAAGCCATTTTATCTGATGCGCAAAAAGAAAGTGTGAAGAAAGTCTTCGAAGAAACCCTGAATGACAAATCAAAATTAGTAGCAGTGGAAGCGATGTCAACCGATGAATTACCTGCCATTGTTACTCAAAATGAGTTCATGCGCAGAATGAGTGATATGTCGAAGACCGGCGGTGGCGGAATGGGAATGTTTGGAGCCATGCCAAATACCTATAACATCACCATCAACGCGAACCACCCATTGATTAGTAAACTAGCAGATTTGAAAGACGAGAGCGAACAAAAAGCGCTAGCGAAACAAATCTCTGACCTAGCTTTGCTTTCGCAAAATCTATTGACGGGGGCTGACTTAACAGCTTTCATTAAGAGAACGGTGGGAGGGTTTTAAGACATCTCTTTAAGACAAATCAAAAGAGCCGCGAAAAGCGGCTCTTTTTTTATTGTTTGCGTACCATCAACTTCTTCGTGGCGACCGGTTTCCCATCTACGAGTAATTGGTACATGTAAAGGCCACTATTCAGATCACGTAGAGAAATTTTTGCACTTCGATCTTCTTTATCTAAATCGACTTCCTTTACAACTAATCCTAGCACATTATAAATCGCAATTTTGACCTCTTGGTTATTGCCAGAAAACTGGTAATCTACCAAGGCATAATCAGCGGCGGGATTGGGATATAAATGAGAAACAAAAATGCGATCGCCCTGAAATAAATAGGGATCATTTTTAAATCCTACCAAAGTAGCCAGGACTAAAATTAAAGTGAACTGTCGCAATACTATTTTCATTCTCAAATCGTTGAGACGAAATTAGTACAATTTCAGGTCGCTCTGACCTTTTTAAGGTTTTTTAACAAGAACTTGATATTCAACTCTTTTCAGAATCGTTTGAAGGGATGGTTTCTCCGTGATTCTCCAGCGGAATCCATCTAATTCTTGTAGATCGCCTTTCCATTCTTTGGGAGGCACAAACTTAGCTTCAGGCTTCGTGATGAAGGCAATTTTCTTCACCTTATTATCTTCAAAAAACAAGTTCATGCGACTGCATTCCACTCGATTTAAGCCGGTGGTTACTTTCTTGTCATCGATGACATAATAAATACTCTCTCCATTCCCCTCCACATTTACGCGATTCAATTTAGAATCTTCCTTAAAATGCACCCACACCTTTCGACCCTTAATCTGGTTATAGTGGTTCGCAGAATCAATCGAAATCACAAATGACTTACCACGCAAACGCATCTCCTTTAGCTTTTGATTTCCCATAAACAAGGAAATGGAATCCGCTTGAGATTGCGAATCTTGGGTCCATAGAATCGGTTTTTGGTAGAAATGAATAATCGAATCCTGCACATTATAACCTAGCGAATCGCATCGTCCAGATAAATCTGACTTGTAAATAAGGACATTTTTGTAGGCAAATAATTTCCGAATCGAATCCTTTTTAATGTTAACAGAAACCAAAGTATCCGCCGTCAAATACAGCGTATCTTTCTCCATGATGTTCTGCATCCAGGCGTGGCCATAGACCCGGGTGATTCCGGTCTTACCCGCATAGCGCCCATTGTCGCCTTTCAGAATTACCTTTTCTTTTTGGCTAACAAATTCAACCTTCCCTTTTGCTACCCCGATTTGGGTAGGAGAATCGTAAAATAAAGTATCTGCGGTTAAAATATATTCATCCGTTTTGGCGGTAGAACGGCCCGTAAAATTCGATACTTTAGTGATCGTATTATAAAAACCGCGACTCGTAATGACGGTATCCTTTTTGGTCACAATTTCCGTGGGAGCGATAAAAAAGGCTTCCTTAGAAAGTGTATTGTATTTCAAAGAATCTGCTTTCACTGAGCCGCCCTCTTTATCGATGACCCTCACCTTTTCTTTAAATAAAAAGTTCTTAGTCGTGGTATTGTAAAATCCTTCGCGACTGGTTAAGGTAGATTTTTTATCGATAATCTTAGCTCCTGAATGATAGATGGCCATTTTGGAGTTTAAATCATAGTCTAATTTGGGCGTATTTAAGATAATCGTGTGATCATCCAATTTTACCCGGCCACTGATATAGGCTTGGCGCATATTGCCATTGTATAAAGCCGTGTCCCCCGTAATGGTCACCGTATCCGCTTGAATGATACGCACATGGCCATAGGCTTCCACATTATTCGTTGTGGAGTTTAAAACGGCTTGATCACAAGAAAGCGTGGTCGTACCTTGTTGCAATAAAACACGACCTACAAGGGTCTTGCGCATAATTAATTCCTGTTGCATACCATTCAAACTATCCGCCCGAATGACTTGCAAAAGCTGTCCCTGTGCTTGTGTGAAAAACGACAAACTGAGAAGAAAAACCAGGAAAATCCAACCTTTGTAACGCATCTTGAAATTGAATCGCTAATTTCGTAGCTCCATTGAACACGCAATTTACCATTTTTATGCTGGAAGATTTTATCCATTTTGTCCAAAAAGAGAATTTATTCCAACCTGATCAGAAAATTCTGATCGCTGTGAGCGGAGGAATCGACTCGATCGTGTTGAGTAAGCTTTTTTCTTTGGCCAAATTCAAATTTGGAATTGCCCACGTCAACTTCAGCCTTCGGGGTGAAGAATCCTTAGCGGACGAGGTTTTCGTAAAGAAATTCGCCAAAACTCTTAAAGTCCCCTACCACACTATCTGTTTCGACACGAACGCTTTCGCCACTCAAGAAAAGATCTCCAC
>JBJTMW010000261.1:0-5345 GCA_046070715.1 Aquirufa sp.
GGAATTGAAGAAAAAGCACAACGCATTTTTGATAATCCAGACTACGTTTTTCAGCATATCGAGAAGAGTAATCTGCCGAAATACGCAGAAGATTTTCGTTTCATTTTCAATGCCGCCTGGGCGAAATTCCCAGGAGTTAAGGAGATGAGTTCGGAATCGGCCCAAAAACTCGTGAAAACTATGAAGCCCATCATCGATGAGCAATTACTCTGGTTTGCCTACACGACGGACGGAACGCCGGTGGCATTCTTCATTGTGATCCCCGATTTGAACCAAATCGTGAAACACCTAAATGGTAAATTGAACTGGTGGGGCATGATTAAATTCCTATTGTTGAAATTGAAAGGAACCTTGACCCGTACCTGCGGCGTGATTTTTGGGGTAACTCCAGATCACCAAGGCAAAGGTGTCGAATCCGCTATCGCCCTTCGTTTCCGCGAAGTCGCTCGCACGAATCCATTCTATCCGTATACGACGATGGATATGAACTGGGTGGGTGACTTTAATCCTAAAATGCTTCGCTTTGTCTCCCAGTTAGGAGCCACAAATGATAAAACTTTTATTACATACCGTACATTTTTCAACCCAAACCAACCCTTTAGTCGTTGTCCTAAAGTAGGTTAAATCATTTATTATGAGCTTATTATCTATTGGAACCGTTGCGTTCGACGCCTTAGAAACCCCTTACGGAAAGACCGATAAAATCATCGGTGGATCTTGTACCTATATCGCCTTATCTGCGGCTTTCTTTTTGCCAAAGGTAAACGTGGTAGCCGTGGTGGGAGATGATTTTCCACAAGAATACATGGACACGTTGACGTCTCGTGGCATCAATTTGGACGGTTTGCAAATCAAGAAAGGGGAGAAATCTTTCTTTTGGGCAGGTAAATACCACAACAACATGAATTCACGTGACACTTTAGTGACAGAATTGAACGTGTTAGCAGATTTCAAGCCAGTGATCCCAGCGTCTTACCAAGATTGTGATTATTTGATGTTAGGAAACCTGACGCCACAAGTGCAAATCGAGGCGATTCAAGGTTTGAACAAACGCCCTAAATTAGTCGTAATGGACACCATGAACTTCTGGATGGATGTGGCGATGGATGATTTGAAGCGTGTGTTGACGATGGTGGATGTGCTTTGCATTAACGATGAAGAGGCGCGTCAATTATCTGAGCAATACTCTCTTCGCACTGCTGCTAAAATGATTATGGCGATGGGACCTAAGACCTTGATTATTAAGAAAGGGGAGCACGGTGCCTTGTTATTCCAAGGAGATCGCATGTTCTATTGCCCAGCGCTTCCATTAGAAGACGTTTTTGATCCGACAGGCGCGGGTGATACCTTCGTAGGAGGATTCATTGGTTACCTAGCCAAGACGGACGATATTTCGTTTGAAAACATGCGCCGCGCGATCGTTCACGGATCTGCGATGGCTTCTTTCTGTGTGGAGAAATTCGGTACAGAGCGTTTATTCGAAATCACGGAAGCTGATTTAGCGAGCCGTGTGAATGAATTCAGAGAGTTAGCTTCGTTCTAATTCTTACCCCACGATCACCTCGTGCATTAAATCCAGGTTCAGGTATTTAGTAGCCATGTCTCTAATATCCTGGGCCTGGATTTTGAGTATTTGGTCCTGAAATTGATCATAAAAATCAGGGGCTAATCCGTTTAATTGAATCACGCGTACCTTTTCAGCGATGTCAAAAGCCTGCGTCAGTTCCCCGGTGAAGCTGCCCATCAAGTAGTTTTGGACGATTTCGAGTTCGTCTTTAGTGATTAGCTCATTTTGAAGAATCGTAATTTCCTTTTTAATTTCTGCCAAAGTCGCATCCACATTCTCCCCATTCACATCCGTACCTACTACCCAATAGCCACCGCGTGGATAAGGCGCTAAGCTGGACGAAATGCCATAGGTAAAACCTTTGTCTTCGCGAACGTTTTTTTGTAATCTCGATCCAAAATATCCGCCCAAGACGGTATTCAGTAAGCTAAATTTAAAATAATCAGGATGGGTTCTGGAAATCGCTGGCAATCCAAAGCGAATAGAGCTTTGCACGGATCCCTCTTTTTCTTCTCGAATTTTCAAGGGATTCGAAGCCACTGAAATAGCAGGAATCGTTAGTTCTGAGCTAGTGTAATTTATTTTTCCAAGGGTCTGATCTAAATAAGCGATTTGCTCTTCAGAAATCTTTCCGGAAAGGAAAATGACCGGTTTTTGAGAAGCCCACGTAGTCGCATACTGCTGGACAAGTGCCGCACGGTCTAATTTGTCAAAATCCTCAGCCACCGTAAAGCGGCCATAGGGGTCGTTAGGGAATACCTGCGCACGAAATTTCTGACTAGCGGAATAAGAGGTTTTCTCCCAGTTCAGTTTCGTTTTTTGGCGTTCGATCTCGATTTCTTTTTCGACTTCTTCCGCTGGGAAAGTCGCCTCTTGAAGGATTTCTGAAACGAGGGGAATTAAGGAATGAAAGTGCTTCGTTAAACCATACACCGTGAAAGTGCCGTGATCCAGGCTCGCCTGTATATCCCAAAAGGCTCCAAAAAAATCAAAAGCCTGGTGAATTTCCTGTGCGGAACGAGACAAAGTGCCACGCTTCATCAGCGACGCGGTCATCCCAGCTAATCCCGCCAAAGAACTATGAATCGCCCCCGCCTTCGTACTCAATTCAAATTTAAACACTTCTTGTTCTCCCGCAGAAACCACCCATAATTCGATGCCATTGGCTAAAGTAAATCGTAGGGGTTTGGGAAATAAAACTTTATCCACCGGAAAGGCGGCTGGTGCGACGCTGCGATCTAACATAATTATTTTACTGGCTGATTAATGCCCGCAATGAGCGTTAAACGTAAGGTATTTGCTAAAGGACTTCCTTGTCCACTGGGAACGAGGTAGGCGAAGTCCAAACCGTATTTTTGGTCCATCTTAAAGCCTAAACCGAAGGTAAAGTACTTCCGATTGCCCTTCATCTCACTCTCGTGAAAATAACCTGTTCTTAACGCAAAGGCATTATTAAACAAATATTCCGCGCCCACAGAGGTGGTCACCTCTTTGATTTCTTCGCTGATCCCATCAGGGGCATCCGCTAAGGATCCAAAAATACCGCCGATCGCCGAAACTGTCGCTGGATCCGTTCCTACCATTTTTCCATTCACATAGGCTGGAGGTGTAGGAACCATTAGTTTATTGAAATCAACCGTAAATGTCAGTTTATTTAAGTCATCGATTTCGTGCGTTGCCGCCATTCCAATCCGCAAATTCGTCGGAATGAAATTTTTCTCCGTTCCCCCGTAGGTTACTTTACCTGAAATGTTCGATAGGGTTAAACCATAGCTGTATTTCCAAGGTGCTGTAGTCGGTTTGGAATAAAAAACGGAGATGTCAGCGGCCACTGTTTCTGCCGGTTTTAACGCATTTCCTAATCCACCGCTCCCTTGGTAATTACCTAATAAGTTCGAATTAATGTATTTTAAATTCATCCCTAATGAAAGTGCTGGGGATAATTTTCTCGCGTGAGAGATGCCTAAGGCGAATTCTTTGGAATTAAAATTGCCCGCGCTGGTCCCATTGTCCAAGGTCGCTTGGAACATTCCTTGGTCGAAATAATCAATCGAGAACCCAAACACCAAGTTCTTCTTCGTCACCGTATACCCCGCCACATTGTACAGGGCCATGTCATTTACGAGATTACGCAACCAAGGAGTATAGGATAAAGAGAAACCCATTTTCTTTTCCGTGGTGGCTAATTTCGCGGTATTCCAGTGAATCGCATTGGCATCCACCGATAAAGCAACCCCCGCATCACCCATCGCCGCCGAACGAGCGTCAGGTGCCACGTTTAGGAATAAGAGGGTAGGGGTAGGAATTCTGCCGGCATTGATTTGGCCTGAAACTAAGGTTGTCTGTGCATAGGACGTACATCCTAGGGTGAATAATAGTAGGGTTAGGGCTCTTTTCATGCGTTATTTTATATTTCCAATCCGACCGCTGAAGCTTCTAAAGGGGACTCCGTTGTCATAGGTCAATTCTAATTGATAAAAGTTGATGAAATCTAATTGGCTCTTCTCTGCCGTACTCCAATCGATCGAGAATGTTTGATTAACAGAATCGCTTCCTGGAATCATTCCCGTCTTTTCGAGCATTTGTTTCCCTAAGTTACTATAAATTTTTAGCTTGTAGTAATAGCTCGTCCAGCGTTTCTCTTGTAAAAAAGAAAAGCTCGTCCGCTCGGTTATCGGATTCGGGTAAATTCGGAGCGATCCTTGCTCTTTCGTGTCAGCCGAAACACGGAACTCAAACGAACAATTCCCCTGATTCGTATGCACATCGAAGCAATTCGCCTTGATTTTATAAAGTCCCGGCGCTAGTGACTCAAAAGGGAAGGTAACGGTGCCTTGTTTGCTATTCCCTGGCTCGGGGGTAAATACATCAGAGAAGGGAATTTCCAAGGTATCGTTGATGGAGATCAGCGCATTTTCGCCTGTAGGACCTACGAGTCGAAGGGAGCTCGCATCGCTGATTTTGATTTGCAAAAGGGGATTAGGGGAGCAAGCCAATGGATCAGATTCATTCAAAAGGCTAGCTGTCAGCACCGGAGCGTTTACTTCTTTTGCCTCTGAAGTTAATTTCACAACGCTCTTCATTCCTCCGCCATACGTTTCTGTCGCTGTTTGCGCGGCCCATTTTAACTTCCCGGCTGGCACATTCGGCAGTGTAAATTTGCCTTTTTCGACCTTCGCGCTGTTGATGGCTTCTAAAGCTCCCTGAATTGTGTAGTTGAATTTATCCGTTTTGGTCCCCAACGTTTGCATCGGTTTATCTTCCCCAAAATAAAACAAGCGAATCTCCCCATCAATGCTAGGGGTCGTTTGTCCTTGAATGATCCCCGAAGCTAAGGTGTCTAAGCGAATAGTGAGTTTTTGTTGATTCCAGGGTAATGCCAAAGTAGGGTCGCCCAGCAGGGTGATATTTCGGTTAATCACCCCAGATTGGCTATCGTTTTTCGCATCCTTGAATAAATCACCTAGTCGGTAATTTTTATCTGTTAGATGATTAGCTAATTGTCTATAAAAAGCTTGACCAAATAGGTAATTACTACTCTGAAAGACAGGGCGTGTCGTAGAAATGAGTCCTATGGCGCCTCCCTGATTGGATAAGAGGCTTAGTTCCGCGCCGGATAATTGATTCGGGTCGTCAAAACGGCCAAACTGGCAAGTAGCTGTTAGCAACAAAGGAAGATGTCGGCTGTTCTTTAAGGTTTGAATCTCATTGTTAGTGATTACTTTTTCATCTGTCCAGGCGGATTCAGATCCGTGGCCCAAGAAATGGATAAAGTCAG
>JBJTMW010000262.1:0-2727 GCA_046070715.1 Aquirufa sp.
TGGCGGCCCGGGATACCCGATTAATCCGTCCATTTCCTTCTTTGTCAATCTGGAGGAGGAAGCGGAAATTAGACATGTTTGGGAGAAATTAACCGAAAAAGGTTCTATACTGATGGACCTCAATACGTATCCTTGGAGCCCCTTGTATGGGTGGTGTGCGGATCAGTTTGGGGTGAATTGGCAAATTATGAAGAACCATGAATCGCACGCGAAGCTAGCCCCTAATTTGATGTTTAACGGTGTCAATAATGGTAAGGCAAACGAGGCGATTGATTTCTACACCTCTCTTTTCCCAAATTCTGAAATACTTCACAAGGCGCTTTATGAAAAAGGGGAGCACGATACAGAGGGGAATGTGAAGTATTCTCAATTTACATTGAACGGAAAGCCTTTCCATTTAATGGAGAGTTCGATGGATCACCAACATAACTTTAATGAGGGAGTTTCGATGATGGTCACGGTCGATACGCAGGAAGAAATTGATCACTTGTGGGATCATTTAGTCGATGGAGGTTCGCCGGGAAGATGTGGTTGGTTAAAGGATAAGTATGGGGTTTCGTGGCAGATTGTTCCTTCGGTTTTGGGAAAATTAATGAGCAATCCTGAGACGGCGCCTAAGGCGACTTATGCCTTTTTACAGATGTCAAAATTCGTAATTGCAGATTTAGAGGCAGCCGTAAAATAAAAAAAAGGGCGGCACTAATAGCGCCGCCCTTTTCTAAACCCTTTTCAACAAAAATTCTATTATTTCTTCTTAGCGGCTTCCATTGCCATAAACTCGTCCACGATTAATTTCGTATCGTAGAAATGGATTTCTTGAGCCACTTTGTCATTCTCCCATTTCAAGGCTTGGTGCACGTTCATGACAATATCCTTTCCAGTGTAATGACCTTTCACATGCCAAGTACCCCAAAGGTTTGTCCACGTTTCTCCGTTGTTCATTTTCAACGTAACCACGCGTAAGAAAGTAAAGTGTGGATTTTCCCAAAGTTTACCATTGGATGCAAAATCTGCCACATAAGCTTGTTTGCCTTTAATGTCTGGAATGGTATCTCCAGGATAATATACCGCAATGTTATCTGCAATTTCATCCCACTTATAAGTCGTGTCATTAGCAAAAGCTGCCTTGATTTGATTTTGAATAATTTGCGATTTCTCATCCGTAGAAGACATGGTGCCTCCTAAAGAATCTGCACTTGCTTCTGTAGAAGTAGCGGCTGCGTCTTGCTTTTGACCGCAAGAAAATAAGGCTGTAGCGACAGCCATGATCATGATAATTTTTTTCATTATGTGTGTGTTTATTTAGTTGCTGCTGCTACCGTTGCGATGAATGAATGTGTCATTGAACGCTTTGCTAGTAAATCTTTCAAAAAGGCTTCTGGAGACATACCCATTGCCTTAGGAATGGCTACTCGATAGCTATCCATGGCTTGATCCACTCTTGATAATTTATCAAAACTTTGGATCGTTATATAATTCGCCGAAACATCCGTAGAAGAAGGGAATAATCCTTTATACAGCGACCAGCCAGAAATATTTCCAGCGTCTACGCGTGCCTCATGTACTTTCAACATTTTAGCTTCGAAAGCCTCATAAGCTGCTTCATCACCTACTTTCATCATATCAAAAAGCAAGAATTGGCTTTTATTCGTTCCTTTAGCGGTTCCATTGATGCGCTTAGAAATGGATTGACGTAAGATGGTTTGTGTTTTTGCTGTAGAAGCTGCTAATTTTTCAAAACCTGGATCTGCCTTTAATAGGTCTGCGAACAATTCCATTGGATAGGTGTGTAATTTGTCCAAATCCGTTCCACCATTCACCGTTATGTAATCAAAATCAATTCCTTCCGATGTCATGTTGTTGTAGGGCACATACATCATCCAATCGGCAATAATGCCAGCTGCTTTGCGCGCTTGATGAATAGGTAACCATTGCTTTTCATTCGCGATGGCATCATCAATCGTTTTTCCTGGTTGTAATTTGTGGTACGCTACGATCGTGTAACGCGTTTGCGCGAAAGTCGCTGCAGATACCAGCAGAACTAACGCTAATGAGCTGAGTAGTTTTTTCATTTCTTTAAAGGTTTAATGTTTTCATAAACCTAGAAACATTGCCTTTAAAAGAAAATTTTAGACGATTCGAAGATGTTCCAAAATCCGTAAAGGGAACAAATCCTCTTTTTTACTGCAAGGATTGAATCCAAGAGCGGACTAATTCAACCCCCTCGTGGTGAGTGAGTTGCCTGCCTAATTCCGGCATCATGACCCCTGGGTCGCGGGAGGCCATTCGGTAGTGTAGAATACTCTGTTCCGGTTTGCCTGGAACAATGTCATAACTCAGATTCCCAGAGCCACGACCCGCCGCGACAGGAGATTTTAGGAAACCGTAGGCGGTGCGATCTTTGGAATCCCAAGTCAAATAAAGGCCGGAAGAACGGGCCGGGCCGGTGGGATTATGGCAGTGGGCACAATTGATATCAAGGTAGGCTTTCACGCGATCATCGAGGGAAGCCGTTGTATTCGAATAATTGACTAAAGCGGGAATGTGGTCTTTTGGCAGGCCCATTAGGATGCCAGCCGTCTCCCAATGTTGCAATTGCTGGCCATCGTTTAACTGCCTCACAGAGGGGCCAATGGGCGTCAGTTTACCAGATCGCTCGTGACAGCCTTTGCATTGGTTCATGTTAGGCACTTGGTATTCAAATGATTGCTTTTTACCTGCGGCATC
>JBJTMW010000263.1:0-2803 GCA_046070715.1 Aquirufa sp.
CATTTTGAAGTCGCGCTACGTGGACGAAGTCGTAATTGCCTTGCCTACAGAGGATTATTCGACCATTCAGCGCTGTATTAGCATTTGTGATTATTACCGGACCAAAGTCCGTATTTTGCCTGACTTCAAACAATATGCTACCTCCTCTGTCAGCATTCAGACGATCGGACAAGTGCCCGTGATGAACGTGGGTCGCCTTCCGCTAGATCGCTTAGAGAACCGGATTTTGAAACGCATTTTCGATGTAACATTTTCGGTGGTGTTCTTTTTGACTTTTGGCCTGATTTTATTTCCGTTGATTGCACTATTGATTAAGTTAACGTCTAAAGGGCCCGTCATCTTCAAACAAGAGCGCTGGGGCCTGAATAATGAGACCTTAATTTGCTATAAGTTCCGTACGATGATTCAGGAAAGTGAAGATGTGGATGAGGACGGGCATTACCAACAAGCGCACAAGGATGACCCGCGGATTACCCGGATTGGGGCCTTTTTGCGGAAGACGAATTTGGATGAGATTCCGCAGTTTTGGAATGTTTTAATCGGAAATATGTCTGTCGTGGGACCGCGTCCGCACCCGACTCCGTTGAATATCGAGTCCATGAATACGGTGGATAATTACATGTTACGCCACATCGTTTTGCCGGGAATCAGCGGCTGGGCGCAGGTAAATGGGTGTAGAGGGGAAACGCGTACGACGGAAGATATGCAGGAACGCGTGGACTTTGATTTGAGTTATATTCACCGCTGGTCGTTTTGGTTAGATTGCCAAATCATCCTCCAAACCGTCATTAACTTCTTCAGAGGCGACCAGAACGCTTACTAAGTTTTTGTTGGATGACGAGCGGAATGAACACCGGTGCCTCCACAAAATAGCGCGTAAACATCCGCTTAGGCTCCTGCAAGAAGCGATAGAACCATTCCAAACCACTCTTTTGCATCCAAACTGGCGCCCGTTGAATCATCCCCGCGGCCACCTCGAAGGCCCCGCCTATTCCGATGGCGATGTGCGTATCTAATTTCTCCAGATTTTCCGCGATCCAAATATCCTGCTTAGGCGCCGTTAGACTCACCAACAAAATATCCGGCTTTACTTTGTTAATCGCGCCGATCATTTCCTCGTTTTCTTCCTTCGAAAATACCGCTCTGAATGGCGGCACAAAGGTTCCCACGATCTTCACCCCTGGGTGCTTCGCCTCCATCACCGTTTTAAGCGTTTCTGCAACTCCAGGAGAGGCACCTAATAAGAAGATGGAGAAGTCGTGTTTTAAGGCAAACGGAAATATCCGCGGCAACACGTCCAAGCCTGTAATTCGCTCCTTAATGGGATCCCCAAGGAAATTGGAGGCCCATTTCACGGGGACTCCATCGCAAAGAACAAAATCCGCGTGCTGGTAAATCTCTTGAACGCGCGCTGTCGCGCGCGCCGCTAATATCGAATTAACCGGCGTGATACACACCTGCGCTTTTTCCCCAGCTTTGATCACAGCCTCCCAATCGCTGAACAATTCGTCCATTGTCAGAGATGAAACGGGGGTGCCCAGAATATTGACCTTATTATGCTTCATTCGGTGCGGCATCTGGTTCCGGAAAGAAATCCCCTACAAAATACAAGCCCACCCAGGTCCAGAAAGGGAATGCTCCCATGGGACCCTCTAAAAACACGTCGAAGCTACCGTTCAGCCAAAACGTGAATAGCACGCAGGAAATCATCAATTGCTGGTCATTTAATTGCCGTTTAAACATCGGTTTAAACAGACAAACCAGCCAATAGCACCATAGTAAGAACAACGGCCAGCCGAAGCGAGCTAAAATGGTCAAATTGAAATTATGCGGTGAACGCAAATCCTCCACATCCGTATTAATGTCATCACTTTCCGCTAAACTCATCCCCAATCCTTTCCCCTGCAGCGCATATTCTGGCGTAATACTGTAATCGATAATATTCGCCCACCAGATCAATCGCCAGACTTTGTTTTTATCTAAGGTCGCATCCTTACTCACCCCAAACATCGATCCTACATTCTCCACGAGCTGCTCCATCCCCACCTTGCGCCCTTGGAAGTTTTCTTTTACCTTAATAGAAGCGTATAAAGGCAACACAATCAACAAGATAATAGGCAAGTAGCGCGCATATTGCTTGAATAAATCCCGCATCTCTTGGCGCTTCGTATAGAACACGAAAAGGCCTAAACTAAGCAAATAAGCTAACATTCCTGACCTAGAATAGGCCGTAATAATCAACAGATTTAGCAAAATGGCAACCGCTAAAGTCACTTGAAAACGGATCGATCGGTGGTTCAAATAGAGCATCAACACCAAAGAGGAAATCAACAAATGCACCCCCATATCGCCGTATTTATAGAGTGCAAAGGGCACAGATCCGAAGAGGATGAAGTTTTCGAAGAACTCGGAGAAGTTTTGGAAATAGAAATTCAGTAAAGCGAAAAACGGGAACCACGTATAGATCCAGATAATGTATCCCCACATTTCCTTCCGCAAATCCTTGAACAAAAATACGAAGAACGCAAACCAAGCATATTGAATCACAAAAGAATCACGAATCACGTCAAATAATGCGTAAGAGCGCAAGCCCCAGCCAATGTAGCCTACCGTCACCGCCAGCAAAAAGGCTAAAATCTTCGTCCGTTTATCCCATCCAAAAGCATAATCCTTGCGCGTTAAAAACAACACCACAAAGCCACCAGCCCACAAAGCCTCCGCTAAAAAACTGTAGGCAATTCCCTTGTTAAAGAACACATAGAGTGCCATCACGAAGAAATAGGCCTGCAAATAGAGCTTTTTA
>JBJTMW010000264.1:0-5353 GCA_046070715.1 Aquirufa sp.
CCTAAAGCGCCTAAAACCCAGTTGTGTTGCATCGCATCGACGTTTTCGAAGATCAACTCTACCGTCGCGCCTGCTGGAACGGTGAATTCCGCTGGGCTGTATTTCATCGCCTCTTTGATGGTCATAATCGTACGTTTCACGACTACTCCTTTCACTTCGGCAGTTGGTATTTCTACTTTCCAAAGACCCACCAAACGCTCATACGCCTCCACATCCTGCGGACGCAATTGCTTGCCTAGTCCTTTTAAGAACTCCGTATTTTCTGCTGATAAGTCTGCTGCACGTTTTGCATTCCAAGTCGCTGAAGCACCTTTCAAGGCAGCACCCATCGTAGGGCCAGCTGGTTGTTTGATGGAGCGTAATAGTGCGACGATATCATTCGCAGAATCATCCGATGTCATTCCGCGGAACGATTTCTCTACGATGTACGAGCCTAAATCTGCTGGCAAAGAAACCACAATGGGTTGTCTGAAAATATTGTTGCTGCGATTCGCTTCGCCTAATACGGCTTTCGTGTCTAAGGCAATTTCCATCACGTAGTTGCCCGCTTCGTCTGCCGTCCAGCCTAAATTTCCTGTCCAAGGACCATTGTTATTCTTGACTACAGAAACTGTTTCGCCTGGAGCCGCTCCGTCTGTGAATGTATAGGACTCCAAATCGGTACGGCGACCCATACCTTCGATTTTGACGGTTAGAGGGAGTGGGGTGCCTTTTGGCAAGGCTTTGTCGCCTCTGTTTTTCACGCGGATCACGAAGCTAGCGCCTTCACGCAAACGGAAGTTTCCGCCTTTAATCTGTACTTCTTCCACGACTAAATCTAGGCCTGATTCTGTACCCGCTGTCGATGGGTTTTTCGCTTCTTTCGCTAATTTCTCCGCTACCACCGCGCTTGATTGAGCGCCTTGTTTCGCGATGAATGCCGCACTGCGTGCAGGACCACCAGCCATTACGTAGGCTGCTAATGCATCTGGAATCCAGCGATCGGTTGTTTTTTGAGAAACTGCAATTTTGCGCGCCATCGCTGCTTCTGCCGCAGGAGAGGATGGAGATTCGATTAAGGCCAAAATGGAATGCAACACCACTAAGGAGTCTTTGTCGTTTAACATTTTTTGGTCCAAAATCAATTTCGCCGAAGCCGCCGTACGAGGTAATACCTGTACCGCTTGCTTGCGTACCGCCGCAGATGCATGTTTCATCGCGCGTGCTAAGGCATCCATGGGTAAAACACCCAAACCTTCCAACGTTCTAAGCGCGTGGATGGCTCCGGGAGCGAGACCGATTTCATCGGTTTTGGCAGAACCTAAAAGCGCTACCAATGCCGGAACCACGTCCTTATTTCCGCGTTCCACTAATAAACGCTGCGCCTGTAAACGCCAAAACATGTTCGAATTACTTAATGCCGCCACACATTCCGCCGGCGTTTTCAAGGAAACGGGCGTGTATTCTGGCGCCTTATTATAGCCTACACGGTAGATGCGACCGTGCGTGAAATCACGTAAATCCGTGTCGTAGGCATTTCCACCACCGTTCTTAAATCCTTGCGGAACCGGGTTGTGCTGAATGATGTATGAATACCAGTCCGCCACCCAAACAGCTCCATCCGGACCCACTTGCGCGAACACCGGAGATACCCATTCGTCTGCACCAGCTAGGAAATTGAAGGCTTCTTTGTCGTTAAAATCTGAGCCCGTGGGCACTTGGCGATTCTGGTGAATCACGTGACCCGTTGGTTCTGAAACGAAAGCGATTTGATTCCAATATTCTTTCGGGAACGAGCGAGCTGAATAGAAATTATGTCCAGCCGCCGCCGTAAATCCGCCAAAAACATCCACCTGACGCACTTTCTTCGTAATCGTCCGCATGTCCTTGTGCGTATCCGTATTTTTAGAACCATTCAAGGTCATAGGCGCATGCCAAATATCGCGGTGCGGAATAGCCATATACCAGCCGTGCGCGTTATTTGCGGTCGAACCGAAGACATCGCCCGCCTCATTGAAGTCGAAACCCCAGGTATTATTCGAAGTCGTCGTCATGTGTTCCATCTTCGAACCATCTGGCTTGAAGCGGAAGAACGCCTGCGCAAATTGAAGCGAATCCGCTCCCACTTTGCCCTTATATCCTGAATAACCCACGCAACCCCAGATCCAGTTATCGAATCCATAATGCAAATTCGATGGTCCAGCATGGGTATCACCTGTTCCAAAACCGGTGAATAAAATCTTTCTTTCGTCCGCTACATCATCGCCATTCGTGTCTTTCAACAAGATCATGTGCGGCGCCTGCGAAATGATCAAACCTCCATTTGCGAAGACCATCCCCGTAGGAATGCTCAGGCCTTCCGCCCATTTCGTGAATTTATCTGCTTTCCCGTCTTTGTTCGTGTCTTCACACAATAAGATGTAATCGCTTCCGCCAGTTTCTTTGCGTTCGTTTGGATAATCTTTCGTGATCAACACGTACAAACGTCCGCGCTCATCCCAAGCCATCGCGATCGGGTGCATCACATTCGGTTCAGAAGCGAAAACTTGTAAATTAAAGTCCACCGGAACCTGAATAAACTTCACTGATTCCTCCGGACTTAAGGGTAATTGTTGCAATTGAGCGCCATCGCGTTTCTCGTAATTAGGCAATTTCGCTTCGCGGTATTTCAAGACTGGAATATTTAAAGCGGTTAATAAGGCTCTTTTTTCCGCACCTACTGCGTGCAAAATTCCTTGTGTCACCAGATCCTGAAATCCTTCCGTTTCCCAAGTGCGCTCATCGTGTCCGTAAGCCGTATAAAATACATTGCCTTTTCCGTAGGTACGCGTCCAAGTATAGGGTTCGGTAGTGGCACCTAGCTTATCTTTGGCCTGCTCTGGTCCTAGAATTCTAGATTGCCAAATCTGGTTATCCGGCTGCAACTGGCTATGCAAATACGTCTCATCGACCGTCTTGATTTTCACGTAGGTGTTCGCCTCGTTTTTCACATGAATCGAATCCATCCCATGGCGCCAAAACTGACCGCCCACCATCTTCACAAATTCCTTCGAATTCCGGAAGTTGAACGACGCACAGTGAATCGCCACCAAACCGTGACCCGAAGCCACATAATTCAAGAGCGCTTTCTCCTGCGGTGCCGCGATCGAATCGTGGTTCGCATAGATCACCAAGGCATCGAATTTATTCAAATACGTCTCATTCAAATCCTTCAAGGATTCCGTGTAGGTGATATTCATCCCCTTGATCCCTACCGCGGATTGCAGCGCAGGATATCTGTCAAAAGGTTTGTGGTGGCCTTTATCGCCTAAAAACAACAATTCGAGGCGTCTGCCAGGAGCGGCCGAAACCGAAAATTGAAACAAGAGTGCCGCAGCAAATAAAAGAAAACGCATGGCTTAGAATTTAGGAATTTCAATGATTTTTCCGCCTTGAAGAGCAGATTCGTGAGCTAATATACCCACCGAAGTCCAGTTAGCGGACTGCGGCGCATTGGGGAATGGATCGCGATCCGCGGCCAAAGCCTGCAAGAATTCGTTCACCAAATGGGGGTGTGAACCACCGTGTCCTCCCCCTTGCGTAAACGAAAGATGGGTATTATCCTCCTCATCGTAAACGCCTTTAGTCGTGAAGCGTTGAATTTCTTCCGGCAAATAATGGGCGAAATCAGGTGTAGGCACTTTGGATGGAATTTCTGGCTCCGGTTTTTTCGCCGTATGCACCACTAATTCTTCGCCTTCAATTAAAGGCCATTCCACCGATTTTTTCGATCCATAGACCTCAAAACTTTCGCGGTATTGACGCGCCACATCGAAAAGCGAACGGTACACCATCGCGCTCAAATCCGAATCACGGAACTTAATGTGCGCTGATTCCACCGCAAATGGCGAGTTATAATGTTGGATTAATTCTTCGCGAATCGTACCCGATCCGAAGCAAGAAACATATTCTGCTTCCAGACGCAATAAACCTGCCACTGGCCCTACGCAGTGCGTCGCATAGTGCATCGGAGGCAATCCTGGCCAATAATCCGGCCATCCGTCCATATCTTGTTGGTGCGATGCTTTCAAGAATTGAATCTTGCCTAGCTCGCCCTTTTCGTATAATTCTTTGATGTACAAAAACTCGCGCGCATACACCACGGTCTCCATCATCATGTATTTTTTACCCATGCGCTTGCTAGCCTCCACGATCGCTTTGCACTCCTCCACGGTCGTCGCCATAGGCACCGTACACGCCACGTGTTTACCCGCATTCAGCGCCTTCAGCGTCTGTTCCGCGTGCAAGTGAATCGGAGAATTGATGTGAACGACATCTACATTTGGGTCTTGGATTAGCTTCTCAAAATCCGTGTAACGCGTCTCGATCCCATAAGCATCCCCGATGGAGTTGAGTTTTTCTTCATTTCTTTGGCAAATCGCATACATGTTCGCCAGCGGGTGCTTCAAATAAATGGGAATAAATTCTGCGCCGAAACCTAGTCCGACAATCGCAACGTTATATTTTTTCATAGTTTAAAAGATTTCAATTCAACCAACATTTACCACTTACCATTCACCATGGATAAATCTGAAAGATTTATCCACAAGCTCTCTTTCAGAATTAAACATTTTTCGCCAAATATGGGCCGCCGGTAATTTCTCGCTAAAGGCCTCCACCACGAGCCAGCCGGAATAATTTACATCCTTAATCGACTGCAATACAGCCGGCCAGTCCACCTGTCCCTCGCCCAAAATCCCCCGTGTACTCTCCGACAACTGAATGTGCGGCGTCCGCTTCGCAATCCGACGAATCGCATCTGCCGTACTCACTTCCTCGATATTCGCGTGGAACGTGTCAAACATAATCTCCACATACGGGTGATTAATCTGCTCCACTAAGGCATATAATTCATCCGCACATGAGACCAAATAGCTCTCAAAACGGTTCAAATATTCTAAACAAAGGGTAATGTTTTTCGTGGCCGCATGATCTGCCACTTCCCGGATGCCAGCGATGGACCAGTCGATTTCTTGTTGGGTGGCTTTGGACCCTGTAAAAACACCCAGCGCCGAATGAAATGGCCCAGACAAATACGGCGCCCCTAAATAGGCCGCCACGTCTACTGCCCCTTTTAAATACGCAATACCCGCCGCTCTAACGGCTGGATCTGGCGAAATCAAATTCTCCGCTGGCCCCGCAATCGCACAGGCGAATGGTTGCAAGCCCAGCCGATCGACCTCCTTTTTCCAAGCAGACCAATGCGCTAAATCAACATTAAATACCGGAATTTCAACGCCTTGATAACCCACCTCTTGGATAAAGGCAAGCTCTGATAATACAGATTCATTCATATCTGGCCCGTAAACGAGCAGATTCATGGCGATTGGGTTCA
>JBJTMW010000265.1:0-2728 GCA_046070715.1 Aquirufa sp.
ACCGGAAGCAAATAAGCGCTTAAAATACAGAAAAGGAACCGCAGCAATGGCCCCTAATTGTACAAATACGGTGAAAAAATTCAAGAATTTTGAATTCTCAATCCCTAATAAATTTTCAGAAACAAGTAAATGAGCAGTCGAGGAGATAGGTAAAAATTCCGTTAAACCCTCCACTAAACCTAATAGGATTGTTTTAAAAATCTCCGTCATTAGCGCTTCCACTTAAAAAGTGAAAAAACAGGAATAATAATTCCGACTAAAACGAGAATGGGGCCTAAGGTTAAGCCTAAAAAGCCAAACCCAAACTCCTCCTTATCTAAGGTCATAACAAAAAAACCCACTAACATAATTCCGATACCTAGTAAGAGAATTTGGATGTCTTTGGCCCCTAAAGGCATCTTGGATTGACTCATTTTAAAATAGGTTTGTATGTTGAATTTTAAGGTACTTAGAAATAGAAAAAAAGGCAGCGATTAAACTGAATAAAGTGCAGAAGCCTACACAAACAAGCACTAACTGTACTTGATTATTCACTTCAAAAAACAAGGTCGAAATCTCAGGGATGGACAAAGAGAAATAATAAAAAGCTCCATCCGCTAAAACAAAACCTAGCAATCCCCCAAGGAATCCCACTAAAAGCGAATTCAAAAGATAAGGTTTTTGAATAAAGCCATTCGTACTTCCTAATAACTGCATCGTTTTAATCAAAACCCGATTTCCATGAATATGCAACCGGATATTATTCGCTAATTGGATATAGACAAACAAAACTAATAAAGCGATAAGGATTAAACCCACATAACCCACGGCTTTCATCTTTCCTAAAAGTGAACCAATAAACGTATTCGGGTAGGTCACTTCGTAGACTTCAGGTCGCGCCTGAATCTCTGCCACGATTTTTTTAAAGGAGGCTTCGTCTTTAAATTCCTCTTTAATTCCTAAAATCAAACAATTCTTGAAAGGATTCTCTTCTCCTAACAGTGTTTGGTAATCTTCTTGAGAAGATTTCAAAAATTCCGATGCGATTTGTCCTTTCGACTTAAACTCTAATTCAGGTTTTAAATCTTTTTGACCTAAATAGGGGCGTGATTTAAAATACGTAATTGTCGATGCTAAATCACTTGTCTGTAATGAATCGCTTAAATAAACATACACTTTCATTTGTGATTTAATCTCATCCCCCCACGACTTTACACTCACAAATAGTTGAAAGAATAAGGCCAGAATAAAGGCCAAACTCGCCATGGAAATCACCAAGGTTAACTGCGTAGATTGCGGACGGCTCTTAGAATATTTCATATTATAATTTTTCAATTTCATCACGTAATTTAGCCGCTTCTTCATAGTTCTCATCCTGCAGAGCTTTCTGCAATAATCCTTCTAATTCAGTTTTAGAGCGAATATTAGGCGCCATTTGAACTACATCAAAATCCTCCTCTACATCATCCAAAAACTCCTCCTCCGGGATACAAATCTCGTTTAATAGTTTCTCTGAAATCAAGATTGGAATATTAAGTCGGATGGCCAAAGCAATGGAATCAGACGGCCTCGCATCGACCAGAAAAGTCTCTCCATCTCTATATACCTCTAAATTTGCGTAAAAAATACCATCTTTAAAGTCTGTTATTAATACTTTTTGAAGAGAGACGTTCGAAAATGAAAGCAGGTTCACACACAAATCATGTGTGAGAGGACGACTCGTCTGGATATGTTCTAAGTAAACGGAAATAGATTGTGCTTCCTGACTTCCTATCACAATAGGAAAACGCAAAGCTTGCGAATGATCTGCTTCTAACAAAAGGATGTAGGAACTAGCTCCCACGGAACTAGGATTGACAGATAAAATACGCAAAGGAACAAACTCTTTCAAAGGCCTATATTAAAACACAAATGTACCAATTAGACCGCTAATTTTAATGAGATTGTAGCTTTTTTGTTAACCTTGGCAGGATATCATTGACATCGCCTACAATTCCATAGTCCGCATGTTTAAAAAACGGTGCTTCCGGATCGTTATTGATAACGACAATGATGCGAGATCCATTTACTCCCGCTAAATGCTGAATGGCCCCTGATATTCCACAAGCGATATACAAATTAGGGGAAATTTTCACCCCTGTTTGACCCACGTGTTCGTGGTGTGGACGCCAATTAAGATCTGAAACGGGTTTAGAGCAGGCAGTAGCGGCCCCTAAGGCTTTAGCTAAATCCTCTACTATTGTCCAATTACTTGGATCTTTTAGACCACGACCCGCACCTACGACTAAGGCCGCATCTGGCAAAGGAATAGATCCTGTTATTGGTTTCAAGGCTAGAATAGAAGCTTTGCTACTTGCTGCAGCTGTTAAAATAGACATAGAACCTATCGATTGTTCCGCAAACACTGCATTTCCACTAAAATCAAAATTACGATTCAAACTAAAATAGGCCGCAGTTTCAGATGTTAATGCCAAAGATGCCTTTCCAGAAAAAATCGATTTAGTGATCGAAAATTTTCCACCAGAATAGGACATTTGTTGAATCCCTGAAATCATTTCTTGAGATGAACTTGCCGCTAAGAGACTTAGTAAATTGTCGACTTGAATTGATTTAATACCTAAAACGGTATAACCGTCAACTGATTGAATTAAAGGTTGGATACTAACTGAATCAATCCATAATCCTTCGGATAATTGAATAACATCGACCGACTTAAAGGCAGGCACAGAAGTAAATTTCACTTCGCCTA
>JBJTMW010000266.1:0-16638 GCA_046070715.1 Aquirufa sp.
GATGTGCTCCCCGGCAAAGGAAACGAGCAAAACGTCGATCCCATCATTGAAATTGAGCAAGAAACAGAGGGAAACTACTCCTATTTGGAGCCAAGACATGGAATTTTTCATACGATCTGAACGACAATTTTTCCCGGATGCCCGTCTGTGGCCGCTTGCAAACCGGCCTGAACTTCCGCTAAAGGGAGGTATTTGGATATAATTTTATGGGGTTGAATTTTTCCGTCTTCGATCAGTTGAATCACGGACTGGAAATCTGCTGGATGATCGTAAATCAAAGATCCTTGGATCGAAATACCTCGGCGAACTAAATCCAAAGGCGTGAAACTGGCTTGTTTTTCGGATAAGCCTAGGAGAATCACACTGGCGCCGCGCGGAGCATCAGCAATAAGCTGTGTAGTAGCCGCGGCAGAACCGGTGCATTCGAAAATCACGCGGATGTCTTCGGATTTCCAATCGCCTTTTAGTGCACCGAATTCATAGGCTTTCTCCTGCAAAACAGGGTTCAAATCAGTCGCGTAGACTTGTAAGCCTTGCTCCACCGCGAGGTGCGTAATCAGCATCCCGATGGCTCCTAAGCCAAGAACATAAATGGCATCACCTTTTGCGAGCGCTGCCTTTTTCAAGGCGTGAAATGCCACCGCTGTGGGTTCGATGGCGACCGCATCTTGCGCGGCAATGGAATCCGGGAGTTTATGCGCAAAATCGGCCGGAATCAGCACGTATTCGGCGAAACAACCGGGGGCGTTTAAGCCGATCGTGCGTTTATTCGGACAAACCGTAGCTTGGCCGCGCGCGCAGTAAATACAATTTCCACAAGGCGCATTGGGATCTACCACCACTCTTTCGCCTAGTTCTCTTTTTACTCCCTCGCCTAAGGCATCGATGTAACCCCAGCCTTCATGACCGATGATGGTGGGCTCTGGAAGAGGTCGATGGCCACCAAAATAATGCACATCCGATCCACAAATGCCCACTTCCTGCAAGCGAATACGCAGCTGGCCGGGACCGGGGTTTGGGATAGGATGATCGCCTAGTTCGATTTGCAGTGGTTTTACGAGAACGGCAGCCCGCATGACAGAATCCGCTTTCATTAGAGAATTTGATTGAATTCGATGATCTCGCCGTTCGGGCCTTTGACATTAAAAAAGCGCGTGCCATTTTTCCAAAAAGCCAAAAATGTAGGTTCCTTTTCAATAATCTCAAATCCCGCCTGCTTCAAAGCTTCGAACGCATAATCCACATCCTCCACATCGATGGCGAAATGGTCAATGTGACCAACTTTGCGTTCTTTGATTTCGGCTAATTGCTTTTCCGGCATTTGGTATAACTCTACTATCACTTCGTGATTTTTCATCATCACGCAGGTCCCAAAACCACCGTCAAATTCAAAGGGCGATTCCATCACATTCTCGAAACCGAGGCGTTCGTAGAAGGGAATCGAAACCTCCATGCAGTGCACGGGAATTCCTATGTGTTGGATTTTATGGATAAAGTTGATTTTCATAGCTTTTTGGATTTCCTGCAATTTAAAACATTTTGAAAACTTAACACTGTTAATTAACTTTACGATGTAATTTTACAAAAATGGGAATCGTAGCCAGAAAAGAGAAACAAAAGCAGGAGTTGCGCCAATTGATTTTGGACGCTTCGATGAAACTATTTACGGAGGAGGGATTCAGCAAAGTGAGCGTGCGCAAGATTGCGGAACGCGTTCAATACAGCCCCACGACGCTCTATCTATACTTTAAGGATAAAAATGAGATTCTATTTCATTGCTGTGAGTCCGGATTTAAGAAGATGCTAGAGCAGAATATCACTTTGGCATTAATCAGTGACCCCATCGAACGCTTGCACCAGATGGGAGTAAACTACCTGAATTTTGGCCTAGAATACCCGGAATTTTATGACCTCATGTTCATTCAAGAGGCGCCCATGGCCTGTTTACATGATATGGGGAAAGGCTGGTCGAGTGGCGATCAAGCGCTTGAGGCCTTAAAAATGATCGTACAGGATGCGATGGATAAGGGATTATTAGTTCCTTCCAAAGTGGAAACGGTGGCCATGGCGGTTTGGAGCATGGTACATGGCCTGGTTTCCCTCGCGATTCGCCAGCGATTAGACAAATTAGTACCAGCGGAGGACGTGGAAAAGACCATGCACGAGTCCCTGGATTGGTTATTACAAACGATGAAGAAAGCCTAAGATGAAATATATATTACTCCTTTTTGCGTTGCCAATATTTGGCCAAAAGTCCGTCCTCGACGAATATGTCGCCACGGCTTTCCAACAAAACATCACGCTGCAACAAAAATCCATCCAGGTGGAAAAGGCGATGATTGCCCTGAAAACCGCCCAAAGCCTCTATCAACCAAGCGTGGCATTCCAAGGAGGCTACCAAAGTGGCGAGGGTGGTCGTAGCATCGCTTTCCCGGTAGGCGATTTATTGAATCCAGTCTATTCAACGCTGAATGCGTTGACGAAAAGCACAGCCTTTCCACAGATTGCGAACGTGGAAACGAATTTCTTCCCCCGCGATTTCTACGATGTGAAAGTACAAACGACGATGCCCCTTTACAACAAGGACATCAGCTACAACAAACAAATCCAAGAGCAAACGGTCAGCCTGCAACGCGAAGACGTTTCACTGTACAAGCGTGAATTAGTCAAGCAAATTAAGACGGCCTACTACAACTATTTGCTTAGCTTAGGTTTAGTAAAAGTCTACGAAAACAGCCTTAATCTGGCATTAGAAGGCAAGAAGGTAAACGAAAAGCTGTTAGCAAATGGAAAAGGGTTACCCGCTTATTTATTGCGTTCAGACAGCGAAATCGCTACCATTCAAGCACAGATTGCGGATGCGGTGAAGCAAAATCAAGCGGCACAATACTATTTCAATTTCTTGTTGAACCGCGAATTACGTGCTGAAATACGCATCGATTTTGAAGTCGAGAAAGCCGTGGCCGGAGTTTACTCAGTGGTGCCCGGCGTTCGAGAAGAATTATCGCTTCTTTCTAAATCAATCAACATTCAGGAGACCGTTTTGAAAATGAACGAATCCTTTTACCTACCTAAGTTAAATGGTTTTGTAAACCTGGGATCGCAGGCTACGTTAAATAATATCAGCTCAAAGAGTGGCTACTATTTCTTTGGCCTGCAAATGGACATTCCGATTTTTTCCGGGAAACGCAACTTATACAAAGTGAAACAGACGCAATTAGATATCGCCTCCGCGAAAAATGCCTTGGATCTGAGTACGAAGCAATTCAATATGGCGACCGAAATCGCGCAAAAGAACGTACAATCCTCTATCGTTAGCTTTCAGGCCTCCACGAAATCCTACGAAGCAGCCTCCGCGTATTTGCGCCTCATCGAAAAGGGCTATAAAGAAGGCGTGAGCACCTATTTAGAAACGGTGGACGCCAGAAATCAATGGATGAACGCCCAAATCAACTACCAATTAAAACAATTCAACGTATTAATCGCCGCTGCCGCTTACGAGCGTGAAGCCGCAAGCTACCCTCTCTAATGAAAAAGATCTGCCTACTTATTTCCCTTATCACGGTATTTTCCGCTTGCTCTTCGAAGAAGAAGGAAGTGGCGGTGGTGACCAATGATGTCATTCCGGTTTCCGTGATTTCCTTGCAACAAGAATCCATCACCCGCCCCATCCAGGCTTCTGGCGTCTTCACCACCGAAGATGAGACCTATTTAGGTTTCAAAATAGGTGGCGTCATTCAGCACGTGTTTGTCAAAGAAGGCGACGCCGTGAAAGCGGGTCAATTATTAGCCAGCTTGAACCTGACCGAAATCAAGGCACAGGTGCAGCAAGCGCAAATCATGCTCGAAAAAGCACAACGCGATCACGCGAGAGCGAAGAACTTGTACCGCGATAGCGTGGCGACTTTGGAGCAATACCAAAATGCCAAAACCGGTCTCGAGATCGCTCAGCAGGCCTATAATGCGGGAGCGTTCAATCAGAGCTATGCCGAAATCAGAGCCGTGAAATCCGGCTTCGTCTTGAAGAAATTAGCGAACGATGGCCAGGTCGTGGGACCCGGAACACCGGTCGTTTTATTGAATGGCGCAAACAAAGGCAATTGGGTGTTAAAGGTAGGTTTGAGCGATCGTGATTGGGCGGCGACTCAGGCGGGAGATCCGGCGGAAATTGCGATTGACGCGGCTCCCGGAGAAAAATATAGCGGTTCTGTCTTAGCGAAATCCGAGGGAGTCGATCCGGTGACGGGGACGCTTTGGGTGAGTTTGCGCATCAGTGGTGCGCCGACAGCGCAGCTGGCGGCGGGGCTTTTTGGGAAAGCAAAAATTCGTCCAAAGAAGCAGATTAAATCCTGGGTGATTCCCTACGATGCGATTCTAGATGGGAATGCGACAGAAGGGTACGTTTTCATCACGAAAGACGGCAAAACGGCGGAGAAAGTGAAGATTCAGATCGCGAGTATTGATCATGGGAAGGTATTTGTTTCTGCAGGTTTGGAAGACGCAACATCACTCATCACGAGTGGAAATGCCTATTTAGACGCAGGTTCTGCCATTAAAATCGTCCGCTAATTATGAAGATAGCTAACTACGCGGTAAAGAATTACCAATTCACGCTCACGATGTTTTTGATGGTCGTGGTCGTAGGGATTGTCACGATTATGACGATGCCCCGGGCGGAGGATCCGGACATGAATGCCCCTCAATTTCCTATTATCGCCGTTTATCCAGGAACGAGTCCGGACGATATGGAGGAATTGGTGGTGAAGCCGGTCGAGAAAAGACTTTACGAACTGGAGAACGTGCGCAAGATTAACACGACGATTAGTGATGGATTAGCCGTTTTCGCGGTCTATTATAAATACGGCGTGAACGTGGACGAGAAATACTCCGAGGTTGTTCGCGAATTGAACAGTATCAAAGGGGATTTGCCTAAAGAAGTCATCAAGCTAGAGGCTCAAAAAGCCACTCCATCCGGCACGAACGTGTTGCAGATGGCGTTGATTTCGAACAATGCGTCTTTAGACCAATTAAAAATCACGGCTGAACGTTTGCAGGAAGATCTGGAAAAAGTAACCGCTTTAAAGAAGGTCACGATTTCCGGATTGCCAGAATCGCAGGTGAAGATCGATTTAAACATCGAAAAGATGGCGCAGATGCAGGTCTCGCCTGACCGCGTTTTGCAAGCAATCCAAAGCGAAATCGCGAACATTCCCGGCGGAAGTATCGTGGAGAACACGAAGTCTTACAATATCCTGACGTCCGGCAATTACCAGAACATCGAAGAGATCAAAAATACGATCGTTTTCTCCTATCAAGGGAAGAACGTGTTGTTAACGGATGTGGCCAAAGTCTATTTCGACTACGCCCCCGAAAATCACATCACACGCCTTAATCAGAATCGCTGCCTGTTCGTCACCGCCGCCCAAAAATCCGGCGAAAACATCGCGAAAACCCAGGCCGCTTACGAACCTGTGATCGCTCAATTCAAGAAGACTTTGCCAAAGAACATCGACTTAGTCGTGAATTTCGACCAAGCTGAAAACGTCAATACCCGCCTCAGCGGCCTATTGAAGGACTTTATCATCGCGATTTTATTAGTGGCATTAACGCTTTTACCGCTCGGTTTACGTGCCGCTTCTATCGTGATGATATCGATCCCGCTATCCTTAGCGATCGGGATTATTCTGTTGAACATCATGGGCTACAGCCTCAACCAGCTGAGTATCGTTGGTTTAGTCGTCGCACTGGGATTATTAGTGGATGACAGCATCGTGGTGTTGGAGAATATTGAGCGCTGGATGCGGGAGGGACACAGCCGTTTAGACGCGACCTTAAAGGCGACGAATCAGATTGGAATGGCTGTTTTGGGTTGCACGGTGACCTTGATTATTGCCTTTTTACCTTTAGTCTTTTTACCCGAAGCGTCTGGCGAATTCATTCGCAGTCTACCCATGGCGGTGATTTTCTGTATCGTGGCTTCCTTAGTCGTTTCACTAACGGTAGTGCCGTTTTTATCAAGCCGCATCCTGAAATCCCACCAGGGAAATCCGGAAGGAAATCTATTTATGCGGGTGTTGAAAAAGCTGATTTCGGGTTCGTATTCTCGTTTGTTAGATTGGGCCATTCAGCGTCCTAAGGTGACTTTGCTGATTGCGCTTGTCATCTTTGTGGCTTCGTTGCGACTCTTCCCAGTCGTAGGTTTTAGTCTTTTCCCGGCGTCGGAAAAGCCACAATTTATGGTCAATATTTTCAGCCCATTGCAGTCGAATATGGCCTATACGGATTCGGTTTCCAAACTAATCGAAAGAGACCTTCGTAAACTTCCAGAGGTAAAATACGTCTCCGCAAACGTGGGGAAAGGGAATCCTCGGATCTATTATAATGCGATTCCACTGAATGACAGAACTGATTATGGCAACTTATTCGTCCAATTACAGGATGACCTAGGCGCAGACAAGAAAATCAACCTGATTGAGAAATTGCGCACAAAGTACACGAACTATCCGGCCGCGACCATCGAGGTGAAAAACTTCGAACAAGGGCCGCCGGTGGTGGCTCCGGTGGAGGTGCGTATTTTGGGTGATAACGTAGATACCTTGCGCCAAATCGCCAGTCGCGTCGAAACGATGTTAAAGAACACGAAAGGAACGATTTACGTGAAAAACCCATTGAAAAACCTGAAATCGGACATCAAATTCGATATCAACAAAGAAAAAGCGAGTATGCTGGGAATTCCTACGGTCAGCATCGACCGGATGATTCGCTTGGTGGTGGCCGGTTTTGATTTGGGCAAAATGACAGACAAAGAGGGCAAGGAATACGCTATCGTAGTTTCGAAACCCCATCCGAAACACCCGAGTCTAGAAGTATTCGATAACCTATATGTAAATAACGTGCAGGGGACGGCTATTCCGTTGAGTCAGGTTGCTTCGGTCAGATTGCAAACGTCTCCCGTCAGCATCAGTCACCTGAATAAGAATCGCTTGGTGTCTGTGAGTTCGTTTGTGGAGAAAGGATTTTTGAACAACGAAGTGATCGCGGAGACCGAAAAGAGTCTCGCGAAGATTGCCTTGCCCGCTGGATACCACTTCGAGATGGGTGGAGAAGTAGAGAGTAAGAATGAGAGTTTTGGCGGGTTTGGAACGATCATTTTAGTGACGATCTTCTTCTTTGTGGCCGTGTTAATTCTCGAGTTTGGCACCTTTAAAAGTACTTTGATCGTACTTTCTGTAATTCCCTTAGGGATCGTAGGAGCCCTTTTAGCGCTTTGGTTTACGGGCACACCGCTTTCCTTTGTAGCGACGGTGGGTCTCATTGCCTTAGCAGGGATCGAGGTAAAAAATACCATCTTATTGGTTGATTTCACGAACCAATTAAGGGCCGAAGGAATGCCGATGGAACAAGCCATCCGCGAGGCTGGTGAAGTGCGTTTCTTACCGATTATTTTAACAACGTTGACAGCAATAGGTGGTCTAATTCCCATCGCCATTTCAACGAATCCCCTTATCTCACCGCTTGCGATCGTCATGATCGGTGGACTTATCAGCTCCACCCTCCTATCCCGCATCGTAACCCCGGTGGTTTACAAATTAATCCCTCCAGCCATATGACTTTGAGCACGATATTACTTCTTCCGCAACTGATAATAGGTTCGTATACATCCAAAGGCAATCCCGGTATTGAGGTGTTTAATTGGGATGCCAAAACAGGAACAGCCACAAAATCCTATAGCCTCAGCGTCCCTCAAGCCTCCTATCAGGCTATTTCGGGTGAATACCTATTCTCCGTTTCAGAAGAAGGCGACGGCAAAGCGAGCGTTTCCTCTTTCCAGCTACGCAACGGAAAATACGAGGCCATCAACACCGAATTTAGTCTGAAGGGCGACCACCCCTGCCACCTAAGTTACCGCGAAAAATCGAAGACGATTTACACAGCAAACTATACGGGCGGTAGTGTAAGCGTGTTCCAAACCACAAACGGCAAGCTGAAGCCATTAGCCCAATACATTGCCTACCAAGGATCCAGCGTAAACATAGACCGCCAAAACAGCGCCCACGCCCACATGGTCTCCCTTTCTCCCGATCAAAATACCTTATTTGTGACTGATTTAGGCTCGGATAAGATCTATGCACATGCGATTTTAGCAGATGGACGTCTCGCTGAAAAACGTACAGAAATCGCGATAAAACCTGGCAATGGCCCTCGCCACATTCGCTTTAATGCGAAAGGCGATCGTGCTTATTTGTTGAATGAATTGAGTTCAGATGTGGACGTATTTGCCGTGAAAGGATCGCAATTAGAAAAGATTCAAAGCATTCCCGCTGATACTTCCGCCGCTAAAGTAAAAGGCTCCGCAGACATCCACCTTTCTTCTAACGGCAAATGGCTTTTAGCCTCTAACCGCATCTCGAGCAATCAAGTGGTGGTATTCAAGGTCGCAGCTGACGGAAAATTAACACGGGTATTTCACCAAAATGTGGCCAAAATCCCCCGCAATTTCACCTTCGATCCATCGGGTAAATTTGTGTTAGTAGCGAGCCAAGAAGAGGACCGCGTACAAGTATTCTCCTTCAATGATGCGACCGGATCATTGCAAGATTTACACCAAGATATTTTGGTCAAATCACCCGTTAGCTTGCTAATTCGCTAATCGCTTTCACTAAAACGTCCAGTTCTGGAAGGGTCGTGAAGACATTAGGCGTAATTCTACAGCCGTGGATATTGCCTCCATCGATGGCGACGGTGTAGATTTTGTATTCTTTCAATAGCCTTTCCGCTAAAACAGAAGGCTTCATCCCTTCGATGCCCACATTGGCAATCGCACAGGATTTTGTAGGATCCGCTGGATGGTGCAATCGAACACGCGGAATGGAGCGCACCTTCGTGGTCCAGTAATTTTGCAAATACCGTAAACGCGCTTCCTTGCGCGCAGGCCCTAGTTTTTCGTAGAAATCAATGGCATCATCTACGGCTAAATCCGTATGCACCGGAATCGTTCCCACGTGATTCAGGTGTTTGATATCCGTCAAAGGAACCCCCTCCTCTGCTATCAAAGGCCAAATTTGCGCAATCTTTTCTTTACGCACATGCAAGATCCCCACGCCCAAAGGCACCGCCAGCCACTTGTGCAAACTCGCTCCATAATAATCGCAATTCAGCTCTGAAATCTTAAACTCAAAATGGGCCACCGCGTGTGCGCCATCGACCATCACTTCGACTCCGCGAGCATGGGCCATATCGCAAATTTGGCGAACAGGATTGATTTGACCGGTCACATTGACCATGTGGCACACCATGATGAGCTTGGTTTTGTCCGTGATGGCTTTCGCATATAAATCCACAATTTCTGCGTCGGATGCGGGATTAGTGGGCAAAGAAATCGTCTTCAAAACGATTCCCTGCCTACGAGCCACCTGCTTGAACATATCTTGCATTGCGCCATAATCTTGAATGGCAAAAATGGCTTCATCGCCTGCTTTCCAAGGAAAACCGCTGATGATCGTATCAAGGGATTCGGTGGTATTTCGGGTTAAGACGAGTGTATCTTCCGGGCAACCGACCAGCCGAGCCACGCGTGCCGCGATGCGTTTCTTATTCTCGAATTGCACCGTCCGCATGTAATAGGCGCCTTGTAAATTCACTTCTCGGATGTGTTGGATGTATTTTTCTAAGGTAGCCTGTGGCGTGATATTGTAATAGCCGTTTTCCAAGTTAATGTAGTCTGGCTTCAAGCGGTAGCCTCCACGGATGCCAGCCCAAAAATCTTCATCTGAAGCGAGACTGTGGGAGGTTTGGGTTTTGGCATACGAAAACCAAGGTGCCGAAGCCCCTAAAAGAGTGCAGGCTTTAAGGAAAGTGCGTTTATTCATGACAGAAAATTAACAAAAAAATCACATTTTGCCCTTGAATAATGAAGAATGTGATTAAATTTGTTTTCCGCCTCATATTAGGCGAATACCTAGAACAATTTAACACAAAACTCATGATGAAAAGAAGAGATGCCATCTCTCAAATCGCCTTGTTATTAGGGGGTGCATTCACAGCTCCTACGTTAATGGCCATGGATGTGAGAAAAGGCAATACCTCCATCGTTGCGGCAGATTTTAGCCTAACAGATGCGCAACGTCAAATCGTCTCAGCTGTCGCTGAACATATTATCCCAAGAACGTCTACGCCAGGTGCTATCGATGCAGGTGTTCCCGCTTTCATCGAGTTGATGTTAAAGGATTGCTACAAAAAACCAGAACATGCCAGTTTCCTTAAGGGGGTGAACGACTTAGCGAAAGCTAATTTCTTAGCACAACCTGCCGCAGGACAAGTAGCGATGTTAACGTTATTAGAGGCAAACACAAAAGATTTAATGAAGAGCTATTCTCAGAAGAAAATCAAAGTGGGTGACAATATTGACAAAGACACGCTAGAAGGTGCTAATGGCGTTCCTTTCTGGAGATTAATGAAGGAATTAACGCTTTTGGGATACTATACATCCGAAAAAGGAATAGGTGCTTCTTTCATTTACGAGCCGGTTCCTGGCAAGTTTGAGTTGATTACGGATATGAAGCCGACTCAAAAATCTTTCGTGTATTAATCTGAAAAATTAGAAAAAATGAATCTAAATATAGATGCAATTAAAGGCCAAACATTTGACGCAATCGTCATCGGATCCGGTATCTCCGGAGGTTGGGCTGCCAAAGAATTAACAGAAAAAGGCTTAAAAGTAGCGGTTTTAGAGCGTGGTCGCGAGATCAAGCACATCGAAGGCTACGAAACGGCTATGAAAAACCCTTGGGAATTTGATCACCGTGGTCGTCCTACCAATATGGCGGCTGAAGAGTATTGGGCGGGTATGCGCACAGGGTATACGCCTAATGAGGAGCACCGTTATTTATTCGAAAATGACAAGCAAAACCCATACATCGAGAAAAGAGGCGGATTCGATTGGACTCGCGCTTACCACACTGGGGGTAAATCGTTGTTATGGGGTCGCCAAACCTACCGTTGGAACCGTGAGGATTTCCTAGCGAATGAAAAAGAGGGCATCGGAACTCCTTGGGCGATCAAATATGATGATTTAGCTCCTTGGTATTCGTATGTGGAGAAATTTGCAGGTATCTCAGGACAAGCTGAAGGTTTGGACGTATTACCCGATTCTGAATTTATGCCAGCGATGCAAATGACAGCGCCGGAGGTTCACTTCAAAAATGCCGTGAACAAGAAATTAGGTCGTCCTGTAACCGTAGGTCGCGTGGCTCACTTAACGAACCCAGGAAAACAACACACTGATTTAGGTCGCTCGTCTTGTAACTACCGTAACAAATGTATGCGTGGTTGCCCGTATGGAGCCTATTTCTCCTCTTTATCAGCGACTTTACCTGCAGCGATGCGCACAGGTCGTTTAACGATGGTTCACAATGCGATAGCGGCGGAAATTATCTACGATGAGGCTACGCAGAAAGCCAAAGGGGTTCGCGTAATCGACCAAAACACGATGGAGTCGAAAGAATATTTCGCTAAAATCATCTTCGTGAACGCAGGTGCCATCCAGTCTACTTCGATCTTAATGAACTCGAAGTCAAATCGTTACCAAAACGGTTTAGGAAACGACTCGGATCAATTAGGCCGCAACATCATGGACCACCACTTAGGTTCAGGTGCAAGCGCGACGATCGAGGGTTTTGAGAAAGATTACATGTTCGGAAACCGTCCGAACGGTCTATATATTCCTCGTTTCCAAAACTGGGGCAAAGACAAGCGTTCTTATTCACGTGGTTTCGGATACCAAGGTGGCGCGAGCCGCGAGGGTTGGGGCCGTGGCGTGGGAGCGGATGGCTTTGGAGCTGAGTTCAAAGAGAGCTTAACACACCCAGGACAGTGGACAGTTGGTTTTGGTGGTTTTGGAGAAATTCTTCCAAATCCAGAGAACCGCTTCGTTCTTAGTGCACAAAAAGACAAGTGGGGCTTACCTGTATTGGAATTCTCTGCGGAATTTGGCCAAAACGAACTTCAAATGCGTGTCGATATGATGAACGAGGCAGCGACGATGTTAGAGGCAGCTGGTTTCAAAAACATCAACGCATACAACAAGCCAGATACACACATCGGTTTAGGTATTCACGAAATGGGTACGGCTCGTATGGGTACGTCCGTGAAGAACTCAATCGTTAACAAGCACAACCAAGTTCACGAAGTGAAAAACGTGTTCATGACAGATGGTGCGGTAATGGCATCTGCTTCTTGCGTGAATCCTTCGTTAACGTACATGGCGATGACGGCTCGTGCAGCTGACTTCGCGGTAAGTGAGTTGAAGAAGAAGAATTTGTAAGCGACGAAGTCGCTTGTCGCTAGTCATTAGTCGATAGTCTATAGTCCGGAGGAAATGAGTCCGGAGGATTTTATTAAAATGGGTGGCAGATTCTGTCACCCTTTTTTTATGGAATGTATCGGCGCGGAGTGCCGTAGTCGCTGCTACGCAGCTCCAAAGAGCAAAGCAAAAAGCACAAAGAATAAACTTTGATTGAGATTTAATTTTGTCATCGCTCCGCGATTTAGTCGCCTGCGGCTTAGCGAAAAAGATATTCACCAATTACCATTCAATCACTATACTTGTCCCGTGCCGGGACTCCAATATTATTCTTTGTGCTTTATGCTTTGTGCTTTCTTTTAAAAAATCGCTCGCATCAAAAAATACAACACCGACGGACACAACAAACAACCCAATCCCGTATAGAAAGTAGCCGTCATAGCTCCATAAGGCACTAATTTAGGATCTGTAGCTGCAAGACCGGCAGCCGTTCCGCTGGTGGTTCCCATCAGTCCGCCAAAAATCATTGCCGATTGAGGTGTTTTCAAACCAATATAAGAGGCGATTAATGGGGTTCCAATGGTTACTAAAATCGATTTTACTACACCTGCCGCGATACTAATGGCGATGATGTCTGAACTTGCTCCTAAGGCGGTTCCAGTTACGGGGCCTACCACAAATGTACAGGAGCCGGCACCGATGGTGGTGAGGCTTTCGGCATCTGTGATTCCCATGGCATAGGCGATGATGACGCCAGCTGCGAAAGAGATGATGACACCTAAAAATAAGGATAGGACTCCGATGGGACCGGTCTTTTTGATGATGGCGAAACTGGCGCCCATCGCGGTAGAGACGATGGCGAAGTCGCGGAACATGGGGCCGCCCATGAGTTCGAAGCCGGAGAAGCCGGGAAGGTCTGCGATGCCTTTTTTGCCAAGTGTCTCCAGGCCAGCGAAATAGGCTAAGACCAAGCCCATGAAGATGGAGATGGCGGAGCCGGGGATTTTGCCGCGGGTGAGGGTTTTGGAGATCCCTTCTGAAAAATACATGATGAGGCCCGTTACGAGGAACGCCAAGACTAGGCCGTTTTTGTCGAGGAAGGTGATGATGTATTCCATTATTCTTTGGGCGCCAGTTTAGATAAAAGGGGCATTAAGGCAAGGCAGGCGATGACGGGAATGATGCCTGCCAAAAGGGCGAGTAGGCCATTAGAGAAGGCGACGCGGACGTTTTGGACAGAGGACATGGCCACGATGATGGGGATGTACATTTTGGACCAAAAGGTAACGCCCTCACCCATTTCGAGGTGGAAGAGGCCGCGTTTTTCGAGCTCGTTTTGGGATAAAATCAGGAAAAGCATCGCAAATCCGACACCTCCTACGTTCGCTTGAATTCCCAAGAAACGACCGAGGGTTTCCCCTAGGATTTGGCCTGCAACGAAACAGGCGGCTAATAAGGCAACTCCGCGTAATAGCATATTAGTTTTTGATTAGGTTAACGACGTCTTTTTTCGTGACTTTTCCCATCGCGTTGCGAGGTAATTCTGGCAAACGATGGTAAGCCCGAGGAGTTTTATAGGCGGGCATTTGCTCGCGCATCCAGGCATTTAAGGCTTTGGTGTCAAGGTCTTCTTGGCAGACGATGGCAGCGCTTACGAGCTCGCCCCATTCGTCATTTTCGACTCCTACGACGCAGCAATCATCGATTCCGGGGTAGGTTCTAAGGACTTCTTCGATTTCCAAAGCAGAAATTTTGTAGCCTCCTGACTTAATGATGTCGACGGAGTTTCGGCCCAAAATCCGGTAGCCTCCCACCTCGTCCATCGTTGCGATGTCGCCGGTTTTAAAGAAGCCATCCTTGGTAAATGACTCCGCGGTGGACTCCGGTTTTTGCCAGTATTCGTTGAAGACGTTTGGCCCTTTGACCTGAATCTCCCCAATCTCTGTACCCGGAATGACGTTATCTTGTTCATCCGCTAAACGCACCTGAACGCCCGGAAGTGGATATCCCACGTGACCTGGAACGCGCGGACCGTCGTAGGGATTACTCAAAGCCATCCCGATTTCGGTCATGCCATAACGCTCCAAAAGACTATGTTCACTAATCGTCTTCCAGCGTTCCATCACCGAGACAGGCAGCGCGGCAGAGCCCGAGATCATGAGCCTGAATTTGGACATAATGTGAGTCATCTCTTTTTGGTCCATCTCCGACAACGATTCCCAATGCGTAATCAACTTATAATAAATCGTAGGAACAGCCATAAAGACGTTCAACTGACCTTTTTTGAAAATATCAAACAGCGCTTCCGCCGAAAAACTAGGCAAAAACTGGCAAGTCGCCCCCGCCCAAAGCGAGCAAGAAACGATATTAATCACCCCATGAATGTGGTGCAAGGGCAAAATACAGATCGAATAATCCGCCGAAGTCCAACGCCAGGCATCAATCAAGGTCGAAATTTGGGCATTCAAATTCGCGTGGGTTGACACCACTCCTTTAGGCAAATTCGTCGTACCAGAAGTGTAGAGCATCATGGCGCGGCGGGAAGAGGGAAAAGTGGGCAGTAGAAAGTCGCTAGTCACTAGTCGAGAGTCGCTAGTCGTCAGTATACGTAGATTAAGTTCTTCGCAGAGTGGATTTAGTAGTTCCTTGTATTCTGGACTCACGACCACAATGCTCGAGCCAGAATTCTCTATTGTGTAGCGTAAAGAAGGTAAAGGATAGGTCAAACAAAGCGGAACAGCGACACCGCCAGCCCGCCAAATCCCCCATTGCACTCGCACATAATCAAAACCAGGGTTCACCATGTAGGCAACTCGGGCTTCATTTAGGTCTATATGGGTATCTAATAAGGTCGAAGCGAAGGCTTTCGAAGCGTCTAAAAGCTGGGAATAGGTATAATTTGTACCATCGGAAATAATGGCTGTCTTCTCCAGATGCTTTTCAGCTTGGGCAAAAATGGATATCATAGGGTTGAATAGGTTTCGGTAAATATAGGGAAAGAATTCTAAATGGTGAATGGTAGGAAAAATGGTAAGTGGTAAATGGTAAATGGTGAATGACGGGAATAATGGTAAATGGTGAATGATAAATGGTAAATATGTGGCTGCGGTGCAACTTTTAGATACAGTATTAAGAGTGAATCATTTACCATTCACCACTTACCATTCACCATTTTTAGAAGGCTTCCCTACAAAGAGATATAATGTATATTCCCCTTCAAATCTTTCAGCAATTTCTTCGTCCTTTCTGGTCTAGCGTCGGTGATGAAGACTTGGCCAAAGTGTTCTTCGGCCATCATTTGGACCAAACGCTGGATGCGGCGGTCGTCGAGTTTGTCGAAGATGTCGTCGAGGAGCAAGAGGGGTTTGCGGGGTTTGGCGGCCACGAGGGAGTCGAATTGCGCGAGTTTGAGTGCAACAACGAAGGATTTTTGTTGTCCTTGGGAGCCAAACTTGCGCAAGGAGTAGCCATTAATTTTAAAATCAAATTCATCTCGATGAATTCCGATGGATGTCCGCTGTGCGGACAAATCCAGCGGTTCCGCGGCGCGCAGCGCCGCGTCTAAAGCCCCTGCTTCGAAAGTAGATTCGAGCTGAATATCGACGTCCTCGCGGTCGTCTGAAAGTTTGGAATAATGAAATGTAAAACTAGGCAAAAAGACCTCGAGGAATTCCTTTCGGGCTTTTGCAAGCGATTCCCCCAGTTCTACTAAGGGCGCGTGATAACTATCTAAATGTAGTCGATCGACCTGGCCACGTTCTGCGAATTGCTTTAGCAATACATTGCGTTGCTGTACGATACGGTTGTAACGTAATAATTGATCCAGAAAATTGCGATCGAGCTGAGACATCATCCCGTCAAAAAAACGGCGACGTTCCTCACTCCCCTCTCGTACTAAATCAGTGTCATGAGGGTCCATTAAAACCACCGGGAAGTGGCCAATGTGGTCCGCTAGGCGGGGATAGGGTTTGTCATCGCGGAGGAATTGCTTTTTGGCCCCCTTCTGAAAAACACAGGTAATCTGCGTTTCGCGATCCTGCGTATCGACAAAATCTCCCTGTACCCGGAAAAAATCCTGCGTATGCTTGATGCAGAGCTGGTCCGAAATGCCCCTCGCACTTTTGGTCATCGAAAGGAAATGGATGGCGTCCAACAGATTCGTTTTCCCAATCCCATTCTCCCCTACAATGCAATTAATCTCCGAAATAAAGCTAAATCTAGCCTCCTCATAGGATTTAAACTGATTTACCTGAAGAGATTTGAGATGCATGGATGTAGGAATGCGATTAAAAGCGTGTAAAAATAAAGATTTTGTACTAATTTTGCAGGGATTAGCG
>JBJTMW010000267.1:0-21224 GCA_046070715.1 Aquirufa sp.
TGGTAGCCTTTTTTGCGCAAGGTGTCCAGGAGATTTAAGCCATCTTTCCGCTTCTCGAAATATTTTCGTCCGCCACCAATGACCACGTCAACAGGCGTTTTCAAAAAGTCCAGCGCGATTTCTTCGTGCATGGAGCGCTTTAATTGATGTGCTATAAAAGAGGACGGAGTCGCGTCCGTGATATCACAGGTGCTCACCAGGCCAGTGGCTAAGCCTTTTTGTTCGGCCATTTCCAAAAGAGTCGTCGATGGAACTTTCAAGGAATCCAATCCAATCGCGCCATTATAGGTTTGTTTTCCAGTAGCAAAAGCGGTAGCGCCCGCCGCGGAATCAGTCACATAATTATCAGACGCTTGGTTTTTATGGAACCCTATTACCTTTACGCGTTCGAGATTGAGGTGGCCGCGATTGGCGGTTAATCCGGCGTAGATTTGGCTGACACCCATACCATCGCCTATGAGGAGGATCACATTTTTAGGCGCTTTTTGGCCAAATAAACTAACACTTAACAAGCAAAGAGCTACGATTTTTTTCATAAGTAGAGGTTTTGAATGTATTCAGCCGTGAAACCAGGGGAAGTCGTCATGCCTTTGCCGCCTATTCCATTAATGATGTGGATGACGTCGTCCACGACTTTGGTATACACTTCCGATTGAGTCCCTTGTAAATAAAAGCCGGCCCACGTAGAATCTACTGTCCAGTTTTCTAGTGAGGTAATTCGCTTCGCCTCCTGCAACATCATCTCATTGATCTCTGAAGAAACTTCAAACCCAAAATTCGCTTGTTCCCCCGCCGGCACATATTCATGCGAATCCCCTAAAATGATCGAACCATCGTCTGCTTGTTTAAACAGAATATGGATGCCTTTTTCTTGTAATTGTTTTTGCTCAGAAGAAGTATAAATTTTCGCAAAAGACGGACAAGATTTAAAGCTATCGTAACGACGAATCGTTAAGCCAGTTAAAATATTGGATTTCAAAATTTTCTTCTGCGGGGCTAATCGCATCATCTGTAATTTGCTGATTTTTAGTTCAGCCGATGGGTAATGCTCCGGCAGCAAAAACTGCGTATCTCTACCATTCGCTAAGATCACTTGATCCCCCCAAAACGTTTGTTTTTTCGAGGTGGTCAACATGGCGATTCCGCGTTTTTTCTCAACCGAGATCACGGGACACAAGTTATGGTAATGTAATCCTAAATGCTTCATCATGAATTCCCGAACGCGATGCACCATCACGAGTGGATTCAGGGAGGCTTCCTCTGGGATAAACATTCCGCCTTTGACATAGTCTTTTTTGAAATGAGGATTAATTTCCAAAGTTTCAGAGGAAGTATACAAGCGAGAAGTATAATCGCGGTCTTTGAAAAGCTGCGCCATCTCCTCAAGCAATGTCATCTCTTGGTCATCAGAGGCGACATACCAAGAGCCATTTTTGACGACTGAAATATCCACCTCTTCCTGTAAATCTTTGTAGATTTTCAGGGACTTTCTGCCATAATCAAACCAGGAATCCAAGGCCTGACCAGAAGGAACAGCTTGCCCAAAATTGCGAAAACTCGCCTCGTAGGGCTGCGCATCCTTTTCTAATAACAAGACCGATTTTCCCTTTCTCAGCGCGTGGTAGGCACAATAGGTCCCTATGATGCCGCCGCCTACAATGACTAAATCGTATTTTCTATTTTTATACATAAGCTAATAAATCAGAAATTTTTTCGAGCAGGCCATCATTAGGATGCGCGGCTAATTGCTCACGCGTGTGTGTTCCATTGCACACGCCTAAGGCATAACGAACGCCTGCATTTTTGCCAAACAGCAAATCAACAGGTGTATCCCCCACATTGATTACTTCTGCTAGATCTGTAATACCTAGTGACTTCATGGCATACTGAATCATAGCCGGGGAGGGTCTCCCTTCTCCATTCACTTCATCAGGGGTAACCGAAAGATGAATGCCTTCCGTGGCTTGAAGGGATGGCGTCCAGCCTAAACGACCTAAGATAATATCTGCTACCTCTCGGTAAAAACCAGTCGTAAGAGCGATTTTAATCCCTTTTGCATGCAAAGCTGTGAAAAGCTCAAGGCATCCCTCGGTAGGATAGACGGGTTGCGTGCGGTAATGATTTTCTAAAATGGTTTTAAAATCCGCATAAGACTGCGCTGCTAATTCCGATATGCGCGGATCCCCTTCTCCTAATTGTTCTGTCCAAAGCAACGTAAATACATACAATTTTGCATAGCCTTGCAAGGCCAAAATACGTTCATCACTGGAATGCAATTCATTTTTTATGGCGGCCTGTTTAAAGCAGTATTCCACTTCATGTTGATCCATTACGGTGGTGCCCGCCATGTCCAAAACAACTAGCTTAATCTCTTTCATAAACGAAAATTACATCCCTTAGATTATCGATCTATTAAGCCTAGGTAATGAAATTATTATGCTTTAAAAGATGGTATTTTTCAAAGATTTTCTGCGGAGAATTTTGGTTTTGAAACGGGGCTTAACAGCGGCTTAACACAGCGAGCTTTTTCTTAATCATCTCTTAATTTTTCTGCATCATAGCCTTAAAAAACGCAGACTACTTTTGTGCCAAATAGTATTAAACAAACTCATATGAAAAACAATCTACAAATGGTTTTTGCTAAAATGAGCCCTAAATCGTTGATTTGGCTGGTTTTTGCATTGATTACTACGGTAAGTATGACTACTTTCGGTCAATCCCGTAGTTTGAAAGGAACGGTTACTTCTGCAGAGGAGAAATCAGGTGTTCCAGGGGTGACTATCCGCGTGAAAGGTAGTTCAAAAGGTACGCTAACGGATGCACAAGGGGCTTATTCGATAGCAGTTTCTGGAAATGAAGTTTTACAATTTTCCATGATTGGCTATACTTCGAAAGAGGTAGCTGTTGGAAACGTTTCTGAATTAAATGTCGTTTTAGCACAAGACGAAAAGCAATTACAAGAAGTAGTTGTTACGGCTTTGGGTATTAAAAAGGACATTCGTAAAATTGGTGTTGCCATTCAGTCGGTTGACGGATCTGCAACAATCAAAGCACGTGAGCCTAATGCGATCAACGCATTGTCAGGACGTGTTGCTGGTTTAACGATCGGTTCTCAACCCGAATTATTACGTAAACCGAATATCTCCTTACGTGGTAGCTCTACGGTTTTATATGTAGTAGATGGTGTACCTATTAACTCTGATACATGGAACATTTCTGCAGATGATATCGAAACTTACTCGGTATTAAAAGGAGCTTCGGCATCTGCTCTTTATGGTTTCCGCGGAAAGAACGGTGCGATCTTAATCACCACGAAACGCGGTTCATCTGACAAGCGTGGATTCTCAGTGGAAGTAAATTCTTCTACTCAATTGCAATCAGGCTTCTATGCGATTCCTGAAGTACAAGACGAATATGGTCCTGGTGATCATGGTTCGTATGCTTTCGGTGACGGTAAAGGGGGTGGTTTGAACGATGGTGACTACGATGGTGGTTGGGGTCCCCGCTTTAACGGCCAATTAATTCCACAATACGATTCTCCAGTAGACCCGGTTACAGGTGTTCGTTCAGGGACCCCTTGGGTAGCTCGTGGTAAGGATAACTTAAAGCGTTTCTTAGAAACAGGTATCTTATCTACGAATAACGTTTCAGTTGCAGCGACTGGCGAGAAATACAATTTGCGTTTCTCTACTTCTCATATCTATCAAAAAGGGATTGTTCCTAATACCCAATTGAATATGACGAACTTTAACATTACGGCGGATTACAAGTTCTCAAACAAATTAAAATTTGAGTCGAACTTACAATACAACCGTCAATACACGCCTAATATTCCAGACGTAAACTACGGTCCTAACTCGATTATCTATAACATCGTGTATTGGGCTGGAGCTGACTGGAACATTGATGATATGCGTAACTACTGGCAAAAAGGGAAAGAAGGTATCCAGCAAATCTATGCGGAATACCAGCGTTATAACAACCCGTATTTCATGTCATACGAATGGTTACGTTCTCACTACAAGACAGATATCGTAGGACAAGCAGCATTGCGTTATACGTTTAACGAAAACTTAAATTTATTAGCGCGTACACAAGTAACGACTTGGGACATGTTACGTACGGAGAAATTCCCTTACTCAGCAGGTACCTATGGACGTGATGAGCGTCGTGGTGATTACCGTGAAGATCGTCGTTCTCTTTTTGAGAACAATACAGAATTATTGTTAACCTATGACAAGGATATCTTGCCAGGTTTCAATACGAAGATTAATGCAGGTGCATCTCAACGTATTTTCCAATACAAGTCGATGTTTGCTACAACAAACTACTTGAACGTACCTGGTTTGTACAATTTCTCGAACTCGGCTAACCCAGTTCAAGTGGCTAACTTCGGTTCTGACATGCAGGTGCTTTCAGCGTATTATTCTGCTGACTTCTCTTACAAGAAATACGTAACAGTTTTCGCGACAGGACGTTTGGATAAATTATCTACTTTGCCAGCTGGAAAGAACTCATTCTTCTACCCTTCTTTTGGTGCAGTAACGGTTTTATCTGATTATGTGAATTTGCCAGAAGCCATTTCATTCTTGAAGTTCCGTGGATCCTTTGCTAACGTGAAAGACGGTTTAACCTCTTCTACAATTGATAACCGCATGGGAACGTATTCTGGAGAAAACTATAACTCTCCTTACGATGGTCCATCTTACCAAAACAACACGGTTTACTCTACTGGTTTCTATTACAATAACCAAACAGGGGCAACGTATGGTAATGAATTGAGCAACCCGAACTTGAATCCTTCAGAGACTTCTCAGACGGAATTTGGTATGGATCTACGTTTGTTCAAAAACAAAATCGGAATCGACGCAGCTTATTTCATTTCAAATGATGGTCCTTCGATCTTCTCTTTACCGATCTCTTCTACTTCAGGATATACGTCTGCTTTAGTGAACGGAATCAAGACACAGAAAAAAGGATTTGAAATTTCAGTGACAGGTACTCCTATCCAAACCGCTGATTTCAGCTGGGATGTATTAGCTAACTATTCTACGTTTGAGCAGCGTTTGACAGATATCTATCCAGGTATTTCTAGCTTGAACACGTTCTTGAAAGTGGGAGATCGTACCGATAAATTATACGGTTCTGCTTTTGTTCGTACGCCTTCTGGTCAGATCATTAATACATCCGCGGGTATTCCAGAAAGATTAACTGGAACGCAATCGCAGTATTTAGGGAATACGAATCCTGATTTCGTTTTTGGATTTAATAACAAATTCACTTACAAAAATGTCAGCTTAAGTGTCTTGTTAGATGGCCGTATCGGCGGTGTGATCGTTAATTATACGCAACAACAAGCGTACCGTGGAGGTCGTGCTATTGGAACGACGCAAGGAATTTTTGCGGCTGCGCGTCCACAAGATGCGTTGGGAATTAAAGCTTTCGTAGGTCAAGGTGTAGTTGTTTCTAACGGCGTAGCGATTAAATACGATGCAAACGGAAATGTAACGAACTTCTCTGAATTGCAATTTGCGCCTAACACCGTGAAAACCTATGTGCAAGATTACGTGGGTCGTTACTACAACACCAATGAAGGGAACTTAATGAGCCGTTCTTTCGGAATGTTGAAAGAAGTGGTTTTAGGAGTGAAACTTCCTACGAAGTGGTTTGGCAAAGCAGTATCGGGCGCAAACGTTTCGTTTGTAGGTCGTAACCTATTGTACTTCGCGGAGGCAAAAGATACAGATTTGTCACAGTACTTGACAGACGGATCTTCTAGCCCTCAAACTCCTTCGGTTAGAAGCTATGGAGTTAACTTAAACTTCACATTCTAATATTTTCATTTATATAAATGTTACAAACAATGAAAGTTAAAAATATCATTTTAGGATTGTTGAGTTTCTCCCTTCTTGCTTTAAGCAGTTGCGAGAAGACCTTCGATCAATTGGAAAAAGATTCCAACCGCGCGGTACAAGTTCCTGCCTCTTTAGTGTTACAGGCTGTGGAATATAATGTGATGAACGATAATGGTCGCCCATTCTCTGCGGAGATGCGTTGGAACCAGTTTTATTGCTCTAACTATAATTATTATGCGAATAATGAATATACATTAGGCCAAATGCCAAACCAATACACGACCCTGAAAAACGTCATCCAGATGGAAGCTGAGGCAAAGAAAGCAGGTTTAGCAGATGTCAATGGCTATTCCGCTTTAGGGAAATTCTTCCGTGCTTATTTCTTCGATCAAATGTCGAAGCGTGTAGGAGACTTACCTATGACAGAAGCATTGAAAGGAATCTCGAATACGGCTCCTGCATATGATTCTCAAAAAGCGATTTATGTACAAATCTTGAAGTGGTTAGATGAAGCGAATGCTGATTTAACAACGGTGATTGCAAGAGGTGAAACGGTTTCAGGTGATTTCTATTTCTCTGGAGATTTGAAAAAATGGCAAAAAGTAGTGAATGCTTACCGTTTGCGCGTATTGATCACTTTGTCTAAAAAGGATACAGATACAGATTTAGCCGTAAAAACGAAGTTTGCGGAAATGGTGGGTAACCCTACGAAATATCCTTTGTTAGGAGCGAATGGTGAATCGTTACAGTTTGTTTGGAACACTTTCAACAAATATCCATCTAACCCGGATAACTTTGGTTTCGATGCGACGCGTCAAAACATGGCTTCTACGTATGTAGGTTTCTTAACGAAGACGCAAGATCCACGTGTGATGATCACTTGTGAGCCAGCTGGTTCAGATTTGAAAGCAGGTAAATTGCCTTCTGATTACACGGCTTATCGTGGCGCAGGTTCTGGTGATGTGTTAGATGACATGGCTAAAAATGCTGGTTTATCGAATGGCGCTGGTTATGCCCCAGGTATTTATTCTTTCCAAAACCGGGCACGTTACTACCAAAACTACGTAGGAGAAAATACCTTCATCGTAGGATATCCTGAATTATGTTTCAACATCGCGGAAGGTTATGCACGCGGATGGGCTACCGGTTCTGCAGAGGATTGGTACAAGAAAGGGATCAAAGCTTCTCATGCATTCTACGGTATCGTAGAAGGTGCTAATACATTTACCTATTCGAAGACAGGTACAAAGGACGCTGCGGACTTAACTAAGTTCACGGTTAACTTTAATTTCGACACGTATTACGCACAATCCGCGGTTGCTTACGATGCAACCAATGCAATCGAGAAAATCGTTTCTCAAAAATATGCAGCCTTCTTCATGAACTCAGGTATGGAAGCGTATTTCAACTGGAGAAGAACTGGTTTCCCCGCATTCTCTACAGGTGCTGGTAATGGAAACTCAGGCCGTATCGCTTTACGTTGGTTATATCCTACAACAGAAAGAACGGCGAATGCAACGAACTACACCGCAGCCATTACAAGCCAATATGCTGGTAAAGATGATATCAACGATGTCATGTGGTTAAACAAATAGTCGATGATTCAAGTATAAAAAAAGGGGGGACATTGTCCCCCCTTTTTTTATTATCTCAAATTACTTTTTAGCTCTTGGAGTCCTTGTTCTTGGCTTTGCTTTTGGCTTTTCAGCCGCTGCAGCTGGGGCAGCTGGTTTTTCTTTTGCAATTAAAGAAGCTAACAATTTCGCTTTCGCTACTTTTTTGCCTTCTTTCGCTTTTTTCTTCGCTTCCTTTTCTGATTTCTTTTTCGCCTCTTTTGCTGCTTTTTCTTTTGCTTTCGCTTTCTCTTTTTCTTGCTCTGCAATCAGCTTGCTGTATTTCTTAGCAACGGAAGCAATTGACTTGTGTGTCTCGTGCAATACCTTTTTTGCGTTCTTTTCAGAAAGTCCTTTTAATTTAGGCAAGATAGCTTGCACAAGTTGATCAGTCAATTTTTTGTTATCCTCACTCATGATGGTCTTATTTAATTTTGTGACCAAACTTATAGAAAGAATTCATTAAAAGAAATTTATCTGTGTTAACATTTCGGTAACATAGAAAAATTTAATATTGGAATTTAGGCGGGTGCACTGTATTTCAGGCCCACAATCCCTACGATAATGAGGGCAAGGAAGAAGAATTCGTAGCTATTGGTGGCATTTTTAAGGATAAAAATATCGCACAGTTTGATTAAAATCAGGGAAACTGAAGTCCAGGTGGCGATAGCGATTGTCATCGGAATGGATTTCATGGATAAGGATAAAAAGAAAATATTCGCGGCTCCTAAACCTAAATAGGTGAGTAGGTAGCCTACTTCTCTTCCCACAGGTGCGCTCAATACGGAATGCGCGATAACGGCATTTTTTAGCGCCACTAAATCAAGTTTGCGCAAAGAAAAGGTCCAGGCGGCTTCTAAAGCGGAGGCAATCAATAAAAAGATCCAGTGTTTGACCATAAACAGTTTATAGAACTCTCAAAGCTAGGAATAAACCATCGCTTCACCATCTTAAATGGATTAAGAAAAAGTCAATAACAATTACTTCACAGTCTCTTAACAATTTGGTAACATTGGATGGTTGCTAGGGGTGTTACCTTTGCGCCGTAAACAACCAATATATTCAAAATGTACAATTTTAGTCAAAAGGCATTCGGCCTACTAATTTTTGTTTTTACTTTATTTGCTTTTAATGCAAATGCGCAAGTGACGACCGCTTCTTTAGCGGGTAAAGTGAAAGATGCGAAAGGAGAAGAAATTCCTGGAGCCAGTGTAATTTTAGTGCATACGCCCACAGGAACGCGTTATGGTGTTTCTACCCAGATCGACGGTAACTTCGTTTTGGCAAACATGAACCCAGGCGGTCCTTACACACTTTCAGTATCTTTTGTAGGATTCAAACCTTTCAAAGCAGAGAATTTGAACTTGACACTTGGCTCTAACCCATCTGTGAATATTGTTATTTCGGAAGAAACAACAACGTTAACAGAAGTCGTGGTGAAAGCAGATAAGGGAGGAACAAGAACAGGTTCTGTTACTTCTTTAAATGAAGCAGCAATGAAAACGGTTCCTACGATCTCGCGTAGTTTGACCGATATGACTAAATTGACTCCTCAAGGAAGTTCATCGAACTCTTTTGCAGGAACGAACTTCCGTTACAATAACGTGACGGTAGATGGTACGATTAATAACGATGCGATCGGATTTAGCCCATCATTAGGGGGCCAAAGCGGTACATCAGGCATGCCTGGTTCATCTACTCGTACGAATCCTATCTCTTTAGATGCCATTCAAGACGTGCAAGTGTATGTAGCTCCTTACGATGTGAAGATCGGTAACTTTACCGGTGGTTCGATTAATGCTGTAACACGTACAGGTACGAACCAAGTAAAAGGTTCTGCTTATGCTTACGGCCGTAATGCCTTAATTACAGGGCCCAATAACGCAGGGGATGGTTCTAAAATTTCGTCTGATTATTCTGACATTCAAACAGGTTTCCGTTTAGGTTTACCGATCATCAAGAACAAATTATTCTGGTTTACAAACGAAGAAATCACTCGTCGTAATGAACCTTTGTTCTACGGTGCAGGTGATCAAGGTACGATCATTGATGCTGCTACGGCAAATACCATTTCTTCTTTCTTAAAGACGAACTACGGATTTGATCCAGGTGCTTTTGGTAATTATGCCATCAACTCTTCTAGCAATAAGTTCTTTAACCGTTTTGATTGGAACATTAATGACAAACATCAATTGTCAGTACGTAATTCGTATGTAGCTTCTGAAGCAACAAACTTAGAACGTGATGCATCTAACTTCCGTTTCGGATCGATGGACTTTAAGCAAGTAAACCGTACGAATTCGACGGTAGCGGAATTAAAGAGCCACTTTGGCAGTGCTTCAAACAGCTTTGTATTAGGGTATTCAGATATCCGCGATACACGTGAGCCATCTAGCGCAAATCCTGCTTTCCCACAAGTGGAAATCGCGGCGAACGGTGGAACGATTTTCTTAGGAAATGAGCGTGAAGCAACTATCTTCAATATGAAGCAAAAAACCTTTGAAATCACCGATAACTTTACGTGGTTCAAAGGAAATCATACCTTCTTAATCGGTACTCACAATGAGTTGTACAATATCAACTATGGTTTTGTGAACTCTTGGAACGGCCGTGTGGCTTACAAAAGTGTAGCTGATTTCTTAGCAGGTAACGTAAACCGTGTGCGTGGATCGTATAGCTTCACAAACAACGACCGCGAAACGATTTTAAACAATCCGTATGCGACATTTAATGTAGGTCTTTACAGTATCTACGCTCAAGATGAGATTCAAGTAACGGATAAATTGAAATTGTCTCCTGGTATTCGTTTTGACGTGGCTAGTACGGACAAGCCTACGTTAAGCCCTCAAACAGCTGCGACGAAGGTAGATCCAAACGCGGGGACAACTTATACGGCTGGAACGCCATTGAATCAGGTTTCTAACTCGATTTTTGGTCAAGTATTGGTTTCACCTCGTTTAGGTTTTAACTACGATGTGAACGGAGATCGTTCGACAATCATTCGTGGGGGATCTGGTATCTTCACGGGTCGTATTCCGTTCGCTTGGTTAGGGTATGCGTTCTATAATGACGGTGTTGGTTTTGGATCATTTGACGTGAATAACGTAGCGGGTAAGAACGTAGGAGATGTGTTAAAAGATGGCGCGCCATCTTTTAACACATCTCCTACGTTCTTACCCGCTACGTTATTCACGTCAAATGATCCAAAACCAACACCGTCATTATAGAACGCATACCCTAACCAAGCGAACGGAATACGACCCGTGAAGATACCAGATCCCCCACGAATGATTGTCGAACGATCTCCGTTCACATCGTAGTTAAAACCTAAACGAGGTGAAACCAATACTTGACCAAAAATCGAGTTAGAAACCTGATTCAATGGCGTTCCAGCCGTATAAGTTGTCCCCGCGTTTGGATCTACCTTCGTCGCAGCTGTTTGAGGGCTTAACGTAGGCTTGTCCGTACTAGCCACGTCAAAACGAATACCAGGAGACAATTTCAATTTATCCGTTACTTGAATCTCATCTTGAGCGTAGATACTGTAAAGACCTACATTAAATGTCGCATACGGATTGTTTAAAATCGTTTCGCGGTCGTTGTTTGTGAAGCTATACGATCCACGCACACGGTTTACGTTACCTGCTAAGAAATCAGCTACACTTTTGTAAGCCACACGGCCGTTCCAAGAGTTCACAAAACCATAGTTGATATTGTACAACTCATTGTGAGTACCGATTAAGAAGGTATGATTTCCTTTGAACCACGTAAAGTTATCGGTGATTTCAAAGGTTTTTTGCTTCATATTGAAGATAGTTGCTTCACGCTCATTTCCTAAGAAAATCGTTCCACCGTTCGCCGCGATTTCCACTTGTGGGAAAGCAGGATTTGCGCTAGATGGCTCACGTGTATCGCGGATATCTGAATACCCTAATACAAAGCTGTTTGAAGCACTGCCAAAGTGGCTCTTTAATTCCGCTACCGTCGAATTCGTACGGTTTACTTGCTTAAAGTCCATCGATCCGAAACGGAAGTTAGATGCATCACGTTCTAAGTTTGTTGCTTCAGAAGCTACATACGAATTACGTACTGACAATTGATGTTTGTCATTAATGTTCCAATCAAAACGGTTAAAGAACTTATTGCTAGAAGAGTTGATGGCATAATTACCAAAAGCACCTGGATCAAATCCGTAGTTCGTCTTTAAGAAAGAAGAAATGGTATTTGCCGTAGCAGCATCAATGATCGTACCTTGATCACCTGCACCGTAGAACAAAGGTTCATTACGACGAGTGATTTCTTCGTTTGTAAACCAGAATAATTTGTTCTTGATGATCGGTAAACCTAAACGGAAACCTGTTTGAATGTCAGAATAATCAGACGAAATTTTAGAACCATCCCCTGCGTTATTGGGCCCTGTAATTAAGGCATTACGGCCGTAAGCATAAGCAGAACCTTTTACTTGGTTCGTACCTGTACGTGTTACAGCATTAATCGAACCACCGGTAAAGTTACCGATCTTCACATCGTAAGGAGCTACATACACTTGCACGTCTTGAATGGCATCTAAAGAGATAGGATTCGTACGAGTAGATGAACCAGGCATGCCTGATGTACCGCTTTGGCCCCCTAATGATGGGCTAAATCCGATCGCATCGTTATTAATCGTACCATCTACCGTCACGTTATTGTAACGGAAGTTCGTTCCTGCAAAAGAGTTCGATGAACTTCCTTGAGGAGTCAATTTAGTCATATCGGTCAAACTACGCGAGATCGTAGGAACCGTTTTCATTGCTGCTTCATTTAAAGAAGTAACAGAACCTGTTCTTGTTCCTCCCTTATCTGCTTTCACCACGACTTCTGTTAACGTTGTTGTTTCTTCCGAAATAACAATATTCACAGATGGGTTAGAGCCAAGTGTCAAGTTCAAATTCTCTGCTTTGAAAGGTTTGAATCCTACAAAAGATACTGAAAGTGTGTAAGGACCGCCTGGGTTCATGTTTGCCAAAACGAAGTTACCGTCGATCTGGGTAGAAACACCATAACGCGTTCCTGTGGGCGTATGCACTAAAATTACACTGGCTCCAGGAATTTCTTCTCCTTTCGCATCTTTCACTTTACCCGCTAAAGAAGCGGTCGTCACTTGCGCATTTGCATTAAAAGCAAATAAAGTAAAAACAAAAATTAGTAGGCCGAATGCCTTTTGACTAAAATTGTACATTTTGAATATATTGGTTGTTTACGGCGCAAAGGTAACACCCCTAGCAACCATCCAATGTTACCAAATTGTTAAGAGACTGTGAAGTAATTGTTATTGACTTTTTCTTAATCCATTTAAGATGGTGAAGCGATGGTTTATTCCTAGCTTTGAGAGTTCTATAAACTGTTTATGGTCAAACACTGGATCTTTTTATTGATTGCCTCCGCTTTAGAAGCCGCCTGGACCTTTTCTTTGCGCAAACTTGATTTAGTGGCGCTAAAAAATGCCGTTATCGCGCATTCCGTATTGAGCGCACCTGTGGGAAGAGAAGTAGGCTACCTACTCACCTATTTAGGTTTAGGAGCCGCGAATATTTTCTTTTTATCCTTATCCATGAAATCCATTCCGATGACAATCGCTATCGCCACCTGGACTTCAGTTTCCCTGATTTTAATCAAACTGTGCGATATTTTTATCCTTAAAAATGCCACCAATAGCTACGAATTCTTCTTCCTTGCCCTCATTATCGTAGGGATTGTGGGCCTGAAATACAGTGCACCCGCCTAAATTCCAATATTAAATTTTTCTATGTTACCGAAATGTTAACACAGATAAATTTCTTTTAATGAATTCTTTCTATAAGTTTGGTCACAAAATTAAATAAGACCATCATGAGTGAGGATAACAAAAAATTGACTGATCAACTTGTGCAAGCTATCTTGCCTAAATTAAAAGGACTTTCTGAAAAGAACGCAAAAAAGGTATTGCACGAGACACACAAGTCAATTGCTTCCGTTGCTAAGAAATACAGCAAGCTGATTGCAGAGCAAGAAAAAGAGAAAGCGAAAGCAAAAGAAAAAGCAGCAAAAGAGGCGAAAAAGAAATCAGAAAAGGAAGCGAAGAAAAAAGCGAAAGAAGGCAAAAAAGTAGCGAAAGCGAAATTGTTAGCTTCTTTAATTGCAAAAGAAAAACCAGCTGCCCCAGCTGCAGCGGCTGAAAAGCCAAAAGCAAAGCCAAGAACAAGGACTCCAAGAGCTAAAAAGTAATTTGAGATAATAAAAAAAGGGGGGACAATGTCCCCCCTTTTTTTATACTTGAATCATCGACTATTTGTTTAACCACATGACATCGTTGATATCATCTTTACCAGCATATTGGCTTGTAATGGCTGCGGTGTAGTTCGTTGCATTCGCCGTTCTTTCTGTTGTAGGATATAACCAACGTAAAGCGATACGGCCTGAGTTTCCATTACCAGCACCTGTAGAGAATGCGGGGAAACCAGTTCTTCTCCAGTTGAAATACGCTTCCATACCTGAGTTCATGAAGAAGGCTGCATATTTTTGAGAAACGATTTTCTCGATTGCATTGGTTGCATCGTAAGCAACCGCGGATTGTGCGTAATACGTGTCGAAATTAAAGTTAACCGTGAACTTAGTTAAGTCCGCAGCGTCCTTTGTACCTGTCTTCGAATAGGTAAATGTATTAGCACCTTCTACGATACCGTAGAATGCATGAGAAGCTTTGATCCCTTTCTTGTACCAATCCTCTGCAGAACCGGTAGCCCATCCGCGTGCATAACCTTCCGCGATGTTGAAACATAATTCAGGATATCCTACGATGAAGGTATTTTCTCCTACGTAGTTTTGGTAGTAACGTGCCCGGTTTTGGAAAGAATAAATACCTGGGGCATAACCAGCGCCATTCGATAAACCAGCATTTTTAGCCATGTCATCTAACACATCACCAGAACCTGCGCCACGATAAGCCGTGTAATCAGAAGGCAATTTACCTGCTTTCAAATCTGAACCAGCTGGCTCACAAGTGATCATCACACGTGGATCTTGCGTCTTCGTTAAGAAACCTACATACGTAGAAGCCATGTTTTGACGCGTCGCATCGAAACCAAAGTTATCCGGGTTAGATGGATATTTGTTGAAAGTGTTCCAAACAAACTGTAACGATTCACCATTCGCTCCTAACAAAGGATATTTCGTAGGGTTACCCACCATTTCCGCAAACTTCGTTTTTACGGCTAAATCTGTATCTGTATCCTTTTTAGACAAAGTGATCAATACGCGCAAACGGTAAGCATTCACTACTTTTTGCCATTTTTTCAAATCTCCAGAGAAATAGAAATCACCTGAAACCGTTTCACCTCTTGCAATCACCGTTGTTAAATCAGCATTCGCTTCATCTAACCACTTCAAGATTTGTACATAAATCGCTTTTTGAGAATCATATGCAGGAGCCGTATTCGAGATTCCTTTCAATGCTTCTGTCATAGGTAAGTCTCCTACACGCTTCGACATTTGATCGAAGAAATAAGCACGGAAGAATTTCCCTAAAGCGGAATAGCCATTGACATCTGCTAAACCTGCTTTCTTTGCCTCAGCTTCCATCTGGATGACGTTTTTCAGGGTCGTGTATTGGTTTGGCATTTGGCCTAATGTATATTCATTATTCGCATAATAATTATAGTTAGAGCAATAAAACTGGTTCCAACGCATCTCCGCAGAGAATGGGCGACCATTATCGTTCATCACATTATATTCCACAGCCTGTAACACTAAAGAGGCAGGAACTTGTACCGCGCGGTTGGAATCTTTTTCCAATTGATCGAAGGTCTTCTCGCAACTGCTTAAAGCAAGAAGGGAGAAACTCAACAATCCTAAAATGATATTTTTAACTTTCATTGTTTGTAACATTTATATAAATGAAAATATTAGAATGTGAAGTTTAAGTTAACTCCATAGCTTCTAACCGAAGGAGTTTGAGGGCTAGAAGATCCGTCTGTCAAGTACTGTGACAAATCTGTATCTTTTGCCTCCGCGAAGTACAATAGGTTACGACCTACAAACGAAACGTTTGCGCCCGATACTGCTTTGCCAAACCACTTCGTAGGAAGTTTCACTCCTAAAACCACTTCTTTCAACATTCCGAAAGAACGGCTCATTAAGTTCCCTTCATTGGTGTTGTAGTAACGACCCACGTAATCTTGCACATAGGTTTTCACGGTGTTAGGCGCAAATTGCAATTCAGAGAAGTTCGTTACATTTCCGTTTGCATCGTATTTAATCGCTACGCCGTTAGAAACAACTACACCTTGACCTACGAAAGCTTTAATTCCCAACGCATCTTGTGGACGCGCAGCCGCAAAAATTCCTTGCGTCGTTCCAATAGCACGACCTCCACGGTACGCTTGTTGTTGCGTATAATTAACGATCACACCGCCGATACGGCCATCTAACAAGACACTTAAGCTGACATTTTTGTAAGTGAATTTGTTATTAAATCCAAAAACGAAATCAGGATTCGTATTCCCTAAATACTGCGATTGCGTTCCAGTTAATCTTTCTGGAATACCCGCGGATGTATTAATGATCTGACCAGAAGGCGTACGAACAAAAGCAGAACCGTATAATTTATCGGTACGATCTCCCACTTTCAAGAACGTGTTCAAGCTAGAAATACCTGGATAGATATCTGTCAAACGCTGCTCAAACGTAGAATAGTTAGCTAATACATCCCAGCTGAAATCAGCGGTTTGGATAGGAGTACCTGTCACTGAAATTTCAAATCCTTTTTTCTGTGTCTTGATTCCGTTCACTAAAGCAGACGTATATCCTGAAGTAGAAGAGATCGGTAAAGAGAAGATCGAAGGACCATCATTTGAAATGAAATAAGCTGCGTCGATTCCGATTTTGTTTTTGAACAAACGTAGATCCATACCAAATTCCGTCTGAGAAGTCTCTGAAGGATTCAAGTTCGGGTTGCTCAATTCATTACCATACGTTGCCCCTGTTTGGTTATTGTAATAGAAACCAGTAGAGTAAACCGTGTTGTTTTGGTAAGATGGACCATCGTAAGGAGAGTTATAGTTTTCTCCAGAATACGTTCCCATGCGGTTATCAATTGTAGAAGAGGTTAAACCGTCTTTCACGTTAGCAAAGGATCCACGGAACTTCAAGAATGAAATGGCTTCTGGCAAATTCACATAATCAGATAAAACCGTTACTGCACCAAAAGAAGGGTAGAAGAATGAGTTCTTTCCAGCTGGCAAAGTAGATAATTTATCCAAACGTCCTGTCGCGAAAACTGTTACGTATTTCTTGTAAGAGAAGTCAGCAGAATAATACGCTGAAAGCACCTGCATGTCAGAACCGAAGTTAGCCACTTGAACTGGGTTAGCCGAGTTCGAGAAATTGTACAAACCAGGTACGTTCAAGTAGTTTGTTGTAGCAAACATCGACTTGTATTGGAAAATACGTTGAGATGCACCTGCATTAATCTTCGTATTGAAACCTGGCAAGATATCCTTGTCATAGGTTAACAATAATTCTGTATTGTTCTCAAAAAGAGAACGACGATCTTCACGGTAATCACCACGACGCTCATCACGTCCATAGGTACCTGCTGAGTAAGGGAATTTCTCCGTACGTAACATGTCCCAAGTCGTTACTTGTGTACGCGCTAATAAATTTAAGTTTTCGTTAAACGTATAACGCAATGCTGCTTGTCCTACGATATCTGTCTTGTAGTGAGAACGTAACCATTCGTATGACATGAAATACGGGTTGTTATAACGCTGGTATTCCGCATAGATTTGCTGGATACCTTCTTTCCCTTTTTGCCAGTAGTTACGCATATCATCAATGTTCCAGTCAGCTCCAGCCCAATACACGATGTTATAGATAATCGAGTTAGGACCGTAGTTTACGTCTGGAATATTAGGCGTGTATTGACGGTTGTATTGTAAGTTCGACTCAAATTTTAATTTGTTTGAGAACTTGTAATCCGCCGTAATGTTAAAGTTCGTCATATTCAATTGGGTATTAGGAACAATCCCTTTTTGATAGATATGAGAAGTAGAGAAACGCAAATTGTATTTCTCGCCAGTCGCTGCAACTGAAACGTTATTCGTAGATAAGATACCTGTTTCTAAGAAACGCTTTAAGTTATCCTTACCACGAGCTACCCAAGGGGTCCCTGAACGAACACCTGTAACCGGGTCTACTGGAGAATCGTATTGTGGAATTAATTGGCCGTTAAAGCGGGGACCCCAACCACCATCGTAGTCACCATCGTTCAAACCACCCCCTTTACCGTCACCGAAAGCATACGAACCATGATCACCAGGACCATATTCGTCTTGTACTTCAGGAATCGCATAGAAGCCTGATTGCAATTGAGTAGAAGAATTTACTTCCACTGAGAATCCACGCTTGTCAGATGAACCGCGTTTCGTGGTGATTAAGATCGCACCGTTCTTTCCGCGGAAACCATAAAGAGCAGATGCCGAAGCTCCTTTTAATACCGAGTAAGTTTCGATATCATCTGCAGAAATGTTCCATGTATCAGAGTTAATAGGTACACCATCTACTACATATAAAACCGTAGAGCTACCACGTAAGGAGATATTCGGTTTACGTAATAATTCGGGTTGAGAACCGATCGTTAAACCAGCAACACGTCCTGACAATGCGTTGATCGCATTAGGCTCACGTGCTTTGATTGTTGCAGATCCGTCAACCGACTGAATGGCAACACCAATTTTACGAATGTCCTTTTTAATACCCAAAGCCGTAACAACTACTTCTTGTAATTGCTTTTCGTCTTGTGCTAAAACGACATTTAATTCAGAAACGTTTCCAACAGCTACCTCTTTCGAAGTATAGCCAATCATGGAAAATTGTAAAACTTCATTTCCAGAAACTGCTATCGAATAAGCCCCTTGTGCATCCGTTAGCGTACCTTTTGAACTACCTTTCACGCGGATAGTCACCCCTGGAACACCTGATTTCTCCTCTGCAGAAGTAACCGTTCCTTTCAAACTACGGGATTGACCGAAAGTAGTCATACTTACCGTAGTAATCAATGCAAAAACCAGCCAAATCAACGATTTAGGGCTCATTTTAGCAAAAACCATTTGTAGATTGTTTTTCATATGAGTTTGTTTAATACTATTTGGCACAAAAGTAGTCTGCGTTTTTTAAGGCTATGATGCAGAAAAATTAAGAGATGATTAAGAAAAAGCTCGCTGTGTTAAGCCGCTGTTAAGCCCCGTTTCAAAACCAAAATTCTCCGCAGAAAATCTTTGAAAAATACCATCTTTTAAAGCATAATAATTTCATTACCTAGGCTTAATAGATCGATAATCTAAGGGATGTAATTTTCGTTTATGAAAGAGATTAAGCTAGTTGTTTTGGACATGGCGGGCACCACCGTAATGGATCAACATGAAGTGGAATACTGCTTTAAACAGGCCGCCATAAAAAATGAATTGCATTCCAGTGATGAACGTATTTTGGCCTTGCAAGGCTATGCAAAATTGTATGTATTTACGTTGCTTTGGACAGAACAATTAGGAGAAGGGGATCCGCGCATATCGGAATTAGCAGCGCAGTCTTATGCGGATTTTAAAACCATTTTAGAAAATCATTACCGCACGCAACCCGTCTATCCTACCGAGGGATGCCTTGAGCTTTTCACAGCTTTGCATGCAAAAGGGATTAAAATCGCTCTTACGACTGGTTTTTACCGAGAGGTAGCAGATATTATCTTAGGTCGTTTAGGCTGGACGCCATCCCTTCAAGCCACGGAAGGCATTCATCTTTCGGTTACCCCTGATGAAGTGAATGGAGAAGGGAGACCCTCCCCGGCTATGATTCAGTATGCCATGAAGTCACTAGGTATTACAGATCTAGCAGAAGTAATCAATGTGGGGGATACACCTGTTGATTTGCTGTTTGGCAAAAATGCAGGCGTTCGTTATGCCTTAGGCGTGTGCAATGGAACACACACGCGTGAGCAATTAGCCGCGCATCCTAATGATGGCCTGCTCGAAAAAATTTCTGATTTATTAGCTTATGTATAAAAATAGAAAATACGATTTAGTCATTGTAGGCGGCGGCATCATAGGGACCTATTGTGCCTACCACGCGCTGAGAAAGGGAAAATCGGTCTTGTTATTAGAAAAGGATGCGCAGCCCTACGAGGCGAGTTTTCGCAATTTTGGGCAAGCTGTTCCTTCTGGTCAGGCCTTGGATTCCTGGTTTGATTATGGCAGAAAGTCCCTGAAAATCTACAAAGATTTACAGGAAGAGGTGGATATTTCAGTCGTCAAAAATGGCTCTTGGTATGTCGCCTCTGATGACCAAGAGATGACATTGCTTGAGGAGATGGCGCAGCTTTTCAAAGACCGCGATTATACTTCTCGCTTGTATACTTCCTCTGAAACTTTGGAAATTAATCCTCATTTCAAAAAAGACTATGTCAAAGGCGGAATGTTTATCCCAGAGGAAGCCTCCCTGAATCCACTCGTGATGGTGCATCGCGTTCGGGAATTCATGATGAAGCATTTAGGATTACATTACCATAACTTGTGTCCCGTGATCTCGGTTGAGAAAAAACGCGGAATCGCCATGTTGACCACCTCGAAAAAACAAACGTTTTGGGGGGATCAAGTGATCTTAGCGAATGGTAGAGATACGCAGTTTTTGCTGCCGGAGCATTACCCATCGGCTGAACTAAAAATCAGCAAATTACAGATGATGCGATTAGCCCCGCAGAAGAAAATTTTGAAATCCAATATTTTAACTGGCTTAACGATTCGTCGTTACGATAGCTTTAAATCTTGTCCGTCTTTTGCGAAAATTTATACTTCTTCTGAGCAAAAACAATTACAAGAAAAAGGCATCCATATTCTGTTTAAACAAGCAGACGATGGTTCGATCATTTTAGGGGATTCGCATGAATATGTGCCGGCGGGGGAACAAGCGAATTTTGGGTTTGAAGTTTCTTCAGAGATCAATGAGATGATGTTGCAGGAGGCGAAGCGAATTACCTCACTAGAAAACTGGACAGTAGATTCTACGTGGGCCGGCTTTTATTTACAAGGGACTCAATCGGAAGTGTATACCAAAGTCGTGGACGACGTCATCCACATCATTAATGGAATAGGCGGCAAAGGCATGACGACTTCCCCTGGTTTCACGGCTGAATACATTCAAAACCTCTACTTATGAAAAAAATCGTAGCTCTTTGCTTGTTAAGTGTTAGTTTATTTGGCCAAAAAGCGCCTAAAAATGTGATCCTCCTCATAGGCGATGGTATGGGTGTCAGCCAAATCTACGCCGGATTAACCGCCAATCGCGGCCACCTCAATCTCGAACGCGTAAAGGTAATAGGGTTCCATAAAAACCAAGCGTCTGATAATTATGTGACTGATTCCGCGGCGGGCGCTACCGCTTTTGCTACTGGAAAACAAACCTATAATGGCGCGATTGGATTGGATTCCTTGAAAGTTCCATCGACGACTCTTTTGGAAATGGCCGAACAAAAAGGCTTAGCCACTGGCCTGGTGAGCACCTGTGATATCACGGACGCGACTCCGTCCTCTTTTATAGCACATCAATTAAAGCGCTCCATGCACGAAGAAATCGCGCTGGACTTTTTGAAAACGCCTGTTGACGTGGTCATTGGTGGCGGACGAAAATATTTCGAGAAGCGGAAAGATGGCTTAAATCTCCTGGACACCTTGCGCAAAAAAGGCTACCA
>JBJTMW010000268.1:0-17176 GCA_046070715.1 Aquirufa sp.
GATTGCCGCAAAACGCCTATTTCAGGAGGGACGATGTGTCCATCCTTTATGGCGACCAGAAATGAAAAAGAAACAACTCGTGCTCGCGCGAACATACTTCGCGAGTTTTTAACTCGTTCAGAACAGCCTAATCGCTTTGCACACGAGGAGATAAAGGAAGTAATGGATCTTTGTTTGGCTTGTAAAGGTTGTAAGGCTGAGTGTCCTTCGAACGTGGACGTGGCGAAATTGAAGATGGAGTTTTTGTACCAGTACCAAAAAGAAAAGGGGCTTCCTTTGCGTTCTTGGTTAGTGGGCAACTTTGCGAAGCTATCAAACATAGCCTCTTATGTGCCTTTCTTGTACAATGTGGTGATGGGAACGCCGGCGATTCGACGTATTTCAAACGCCCTAGTAGGTTTTCACCCGGATCGTACGATGCCTCTCATGGCGAAACAGACTTTGTGGTCTTGGTTAAAGGGACGCACTAGTCCAGTGCAATCGAAATCAGTTTACTTGTTCGTAGATGAGTTTACGAATTTTAATGATGCTGAAATAGGTCGAACGGCCGTTTTATTACTGGAGCGTTTAGGCTATGAAGTGAAGACGATTTCGCATCCGATTTCTGGAAGAGCCTATTTGTCCAAAGGTATGTTGGATGAAGCTCGCGTTTTAGCGATGCAAAATGTGCGCTTATGGTCATCGTTGATCTCTGAAAATACGCCTTTGGTGGGTATTGAACCTTCTGCTATTTTAACTTTTCGCGATGAATATCCGGATTTAGTCTCGGATGAATGGGTAGAAAAGGCGCAGGATTTAGCGAAAAATACCTTTTTACTAGAAGAATTTATCGCTCGGGAAGCGGATGCTAAACGCATCACCTCTGCGGCATTCAGCTCTGAGAAGAAGTTGATGAAATTGCACGGTCATTGCCAGCAAAAAGCGATTTCCTCCCTTGTGGCAGCTAAAAAGGCACTTTCTTTGCCGGAGAATTTCGAAGTACAATTAATCCCTTCTGGATGTTGTGGTATGGCAGGTTCCTTTGGTTATGAAAAAGAGCATTATGATCTGTCTATGCAGATAGGGGAACTTGTCTTGTTCCCTACGGTGCGTGCTCAGCCGGTAGAGGTAGATATTGTGGCTTCAGGAACGAGTTGCCGTCATCAAATCCATGATGGAACGAAGCGACATGCAAAGCATGCCGCCGAGATTCTATATGCCGCTTTGAAATAAGATTAGAATTTCCAGCGGACGAAAGCTTCCATGGCCTCGTATTCCGCTAGGCCTAGGGCGTTGTAGATGGAAGCCGTTGCTCGGTTTCTTTCTTCAGCGCGTTGCCAAAACTCGCGGGAATCGTCTCCTTGGAATACCACCCCATCTTTTTGAGACTGGTGCTTGAAAATCCCCATTCTCTTTTTGAAAACTTGGTCTGGTGACATAGGTACAGCCATTTCGATTTGGTCGATATCCCACTCTGCCCAGGCACCCTTGTAGAGCCAGACCCAGCAGTTCTTCATGTATTCTCTATGCTTTAGTCGCGTTACGGCCTCCATAATGGCGTCTAAACACACCTTGTGCGTCCCATGTGGATCGGCTAAATCGCCCGCCGCGTAAATCTGGTGCGGTTGAATCTCTTCGATAAGGTCCATCACGATTTGAATATCCTTTTCCCCTATCGGTTTCTTGCGAATGGTTCCCGTTTCGTAAAAGGGTAATTCTAGGAAGTGAGCGTTCTCTTTTTTGATGCCCACGAAGCGGCAAGTATTCTTCGCTTCTCCTTTACGAATTAAGCCCTTGATTTCTCGTACTGCTGGAATGTCGATTTCGGAATCCGGTTTGTTTTTGAGGAATTTGATCGCTTCTTTGTAGATGCGGTTCGCTTTTGCGTTCGGACTTTCGAATTTCTCATTAAAATCAACGACAAATTCGGCGAAACGCAGCGCTTCATCGTCCGCCACGGCAATGTTCCCCGTTGTTTGGTAAGCAACATGCACATCGTGCCCTTGGTCGTGTAAACGCTGGAATGTTCCCCCCATCGAGATGATATCGTCATCCGGGTGTGGACTAAAGATCAGCACTTTCTTCTTCGCTGGGAATGCCCGTTCGGGGCGGTGGGTGTCGTCGGCATTCGGTTTTCCGCCAGGCCATCCTGTGATGGTATGTTGCAAATAATTGAAAACTTCGATGTTGATCTCGTAAGCTTGACCGTACAAGGAAAGGAGCTCCGATAGGCCGTGTTCGTTATAATCTTTTGAGGTAAGCTTTAGAACGGGTTTTTTCAGCGATAAGGAAAGGTGTGTGACCGCCTTTTTGATCATATTGCGATCCCATTTCACAGAATCCACCACCCAAGGTGTTTTGATACGCGTTAACATGGATGCAGCCGTCTCATCAAGAATGAAAGAGGCATTCGGATGTAATTGTAGGTAGGAGGCCGGGATATCAGAAGTCACGGTGCCTTCTACGGCTTTGGCTACACTCTCCGCTTTATGTTCTCCCCAAGCTAATAAGACGATCTTCTTCGACTTCATAATGCTGTCGATTCCGAGTGTAATGGCCTTTTTAGGGACTTTTTGGAGCCCGCCAAAATCAGGCGAAGCATCGATTTTCGTGGCAATATCTAGCGTCATCAAACGCGTTTTGGAATTGATCGTAGAACCAGGTTCATTGAATCCGATGTGGCCGTTACGTCCGATGCCTAACAAGTAATAATCGAAACCGCCCAGGCGCTCAATCTTCGCTTCGTAGTCCCTGCAAAATTCCGGAATCTTGTCTAATGCTAAAGTTCCGTCTGGCAAATGGTAATTTATTACCGGTATGTCAATATGGTCGAAGAGTTGTTCTTTCATAAACCGAACATAACTCTGGATGGAATCGGGTTCCATTGGGTGGTATTCGTCCAGGTTAAAGGTGATGACATCTTTGAAGCTTAAGCCTTCTTCTCGGTGAATCCGGATGAGTTCTTGGTAGACTTTTTTAGGAGAAGAGCCGGTCGCTAGACCTAAAATAGTCGGCTTGCTAGCTTGGTTATTTTTACGAATGAGGTCGGCTATTTCTTTTGCGACAGACTTGGAAGCTGAATCGGAGTCTGAAAAAATATGTGTTGGAATGCGTTCAAAGCTGATTTCTTGTTCCATGGTCTTATTTTTTTGCGGTTTTGGAGGCTACAATCAATAGGTCGAGTGATAGCGCATCGAAGAGGCGAAGGATCGTTTTGATAGCGGGGTTGCCTTTTCCTAATTCGATACTGTGAATCGTTTTGATGGCTACGCCACTTCTTTGGCTTAATTCTTCTTGTTTTAATCCGATGGCATTTCTTTTTTCTCTTACGATTTGCCCGAATACTACTAAATCCATTGTTGCTAGGTTTTTGACAAATGTAAAGAAAATTATAATATAAAAAGCAAATCGGAATTATAATACCGATACATTAAAAATATTCCCCAATATCCGTTTATCATAATTTAACGAACGATGAAAAACAATTCCCGTATCTTTGGGTTTTTAAGAAGATGCGCAAATTACTAATCCTTTTATTTCTGCTTTTATCCGGCATTTTACAGGCTCAAAAATCCACTATTAGTGGTTATTTGAAAGATGCAGCCAGTGGCGAAGGCCTAATCGGTGCAAGTGTGTATGTGAAAGAACTGAAAACGGGTAATGTCACGAATACCTATGGTTTTTACAGCTTAACACTCCCTTTAGGTAAATACACGCTCGTTTTTTCCTCTTCTGGGTATAAAAAGAAGGAGCAGGATATCCTGATAACAGCTAAATCACAAGAATTATCGATTGAATTAGCGACTTCGGCCCAGGAATTAGCGGAGGTTATCGTCAAAGCACGCGCGAACGATGAGAATGTGAAAGGGATTGAGATGTCTGTCAATAAGGTGGACATCAAAACGATTCGTAAAATTCCTGCCCTGTTAGGGGAGGTTGATTTAGTGAGAGCGATTCAATTGTTACCCGGTGTTTCTACGGTAGGCGAGGGTGCTTCCGGTTTTAATGTGCGTGGAGGCGGGGTCGATCAAAATTTAGTGCTCTTAGATGACGCACCTGTGTATAACTCTTCTCATCTTTTTGGTTTCTTCTCCGTGTTCAATCCGGATGCCGTGAAGGACGTTAAGTTGTTCAAAGGGGGTATTCCTTCCATGTATGGGGGGAGGGCTTCCTCGATTTTGGACGTTAAAATGAAGGAGGGAAATGCGAAGAAGCTTGAAGTGAATGGTGGAATCGGCGTGATTTTCTCGCGTTTGTCTATCGAAGCGCCCATCGTAAAAGATAAGGCTTCGTTTATTGTAGCAGCACGACGTTCCTACATCGATATTTTGGCGAAGCCCTTTTTAACGGGTAATAATGCGAATTCGAAGTTTAATTTCTATGATTTGACGGCCAAAGTAAACTATACCATTAACCAGAAGAATACCGTCTTTATGTCGGGTTATTTTGGGCGTGATGTATTCGGTACCGGTTTTGGTTTTGATTGGGGAAATACGACTTTAACAACGCGCTGGAATCACGTTTTTTCGAATAAATTATTCTTGAATGCAACCGCTTTCTATAGCAATTACGATTATATGTTAGATTCGGATATTGAGAATAAACGTCCAAACGATGCGTTCAAGTGGACTTCCAATATTGAAAATCTAAGCATCAAGCCAGAATTCACTTATTATATTAGGCCAGATAATACCATCAGTTTTGGAGGTCAACTGCTCACCTATGATTTTACACCAGGCAAAGCGAATGCGACTTCAAATGGGGAAAAACGGGAGTTTGGTCAAGCGAATAAGCAAGGAGTGGAAGCGTCAGCCTATGTGGGACACGATTGGAAACTTACCTCTCGTTTGACGATTCAATACGGGGTGCGCTATTCGCATTATGATTACAAAAGTTTAAATGGCGAATATTACGATCGAATTCCGGTGGCGGTCAGCACGGAAAATCCATCGGGTTATGTGTTGAAAATTAACCAAACAGATCCCAATGCGGTGGTCGCATCCTATGGAAATTGGGAGCCGCGGTTTGCATTAAATGTGACGGCAAACGAATCGTCTTCTTTGAAGTTAAGCTATAATCGCTTGGCTCAGTATATCCATTTAATGTCGAATACAGCAGCATCTACTCCTTTAGATGTGTGGACTTCTTCCACGAATAACATCAAACCCCAAATCGTCGATCAGGTGGCGCTGGGTTTATTTAAGAATTTTGGTGCAGAGGGTAATAATTATGAATCGTCGATCGAGGTGTATTACAAGGATATGCAAAATCAAATCGATTATGCGGATCGCGCGAATCTCTTCTTGAATCCGTACTTTGAAAAGGATTTGCTTTTTGGCAAAGGGCGCGCTTACGGGATCGAATTCTTTTTAAAAAAGAATGTGGGAAAACTGACCGGCTGGGCGAGTTATACTTTAGCTAGAACGGAACGCCAGATCGAAGGTTTAAATAACAACGAATGGTACGCAAATCGCTATGATCGCACACATACCTTGAATTTAGTGGGTCAATATAGTTTGTCAGATAAATGGTCCTTTGGGGCTAATTTCGCCTACATCACAGGAGTTCCTTACACGGTCCCTGCCCAGAAATACATTTTCGATGGAATCGCTTATCCGCAAACCATTCCTGGAACGCGGGGGAATATTCGTGTCCCGGATTACCATCGTTTAGATATTTCTGCCACGAAGAAAAATAAGAAAGCCTTGTTTGGCAAAGGAAGTTCGGAATGGGTATTCTCTGTGTATAATGTGTACAACCGCAAAAACCCTTTCTCAATTTACACGCGACCAAACGGTGATAATTCAGTTCAAACCGAGGCCGTTCAATTGTCTATTATCGGTTCATTTGTTCCAGCCGTCACCTATAATTTCTCCTTTTAAGATGAAGCCGATTTATTTATTCCTCCTGTTTTTGGCCTTAACGTCTTGTGAAGAGATTGTGAACCTGCCCAGTCCTGTTTCAGATCATTACTTGGTGGTGGAAGCAAATCTGACGAATCAAAACACGGCACAGCAAATTATTCTGTCGCGTTCACAGGATTATTTTGATCAGAGTGCAGCCCCTAAATTAGGCGGAGCTCAGGTTACTGTGTCAGATACTTTAGGGCATCAATATACTTTTGTGGAGAAAGTGGCACAAAGTGGGATTTATGTATGGGAGCCTAGCGCCCAACAACCTACAATAGGAAAGGCGGGTACTACCTTTACATTGAATGTCAAGTGGCAAAATGAAACGGTCACCGCGAAGGCTAAAATGAATCGCGTTCCGCCCATTGATTCGATTTTATATCAATATGACGATGCTTTTGGACGCCAAAGCGCAAACGACAACCCCAAAAAAGGCTACGATGCGCAGTTTTATGCGCGCGATTTTAGAGGGGCGGGCGATTGCTACCGGGTAAAGACGTACCGTAATGGCGTGTTGTTTAATGATCCCATTAATTTGACCTTGATTTATGACGCAGGGTTCCAAAAAGGTGCCATGACGGACGGACTCATGTTTATTTTGCCTATTCGCCGTTCCATTTCTCCTCGCTTGTATGTAGAGAATGACAAGATTCGCGTAGAACTTTGGTCTATATCGGAGGATGAATTTAATTTTTATTCTCAAGCTCGATTAGAGCTCAATAATGCTGGCTTATTCTCTCGCCCGGCAGCGAATATTCCCACGAACATCCAGAACACAAACCCTGGCTCTAAATTACAAGGAACAGGTTGGTTCGGCGTGTCAGCTGTGAGTTCATTCGAAACGGTAGTAGATCCGAAAAAAGCGAAGACGGGCTTGAAGTAATTACTCGAAATTGAAAATCAAGCTGATTGTATGCGAATTCAATTGGCTTAATTTTGAATAGCTATTCGTCGTTCCTGGCGGCACAAATAGGTTATTCAAACCATGTGATATACGAATCTCTGGGGAGAATTTAAAGAAACGGTAAAAACGTTCAAAGCCGATTCCATATTCTAAGGACAATTCAGACGTATTAGCTGTTACCGCCGTATTCTTTTTCTTCACGTTTGCCTCTAAACCTAATTTTAGGCCAGAAATCAAGTACATGCGGTGGTTTTGGCGACGAACGGAACGGAATTTCAGTAACATCGGAATTTCTAACCAAGTAGACTCTCTCGAGATTAGATCTTCATTCGCGAATTGAATTTGGCGATCGTATAAAGCGATATTCAAACCGGATTTAACCTCTACGTGTTTGCTCAGTGCATAATTAACGATTCCACCTATTTGAAATCCAAAGCTGCGTGGCGAGGTTAATGAAAGTGGCTCCCCCGTTACATCATTCACTAAAACGCTGGGAAATCCATTCGCATAATAATTGCTGGAGGTTAAGCCAAACATAAAACCAAAGTGCACCGGTTTTTCGTCGTAAAACTCATCGTGCAGCTGAATGTATTTCTTTCCTTGTCCTAAGGCCTGAAAGCCAAACAAGAAAGCGATAGCAAAACCAATTAAATGACCTTTTTTCACGCGTTTTTCGCTTTTTTATGTCCTAAATAAATGGAGCAAATGCCTCCCGTCATCGGGATCCATTGCGTATTAATAAATCCACATTCCTCATAAATTTTCAAGAAGTCTTTGCCATCTGGAAAAGCTTGAACAGATTCTGGGAGGTAAGTGTAGGCGGCTGGGTCTTTGGAAATGAGTTTTCCTAAAACGGGCAGACAGAATTTCGAATAGAAAGTGTATAATTGCTTCATAGGGAAGCTTTTTGGGTTCGAGAACTCCAAAATCAAGCAATGTCCACCCGGCTTTAACACGCGGTACATCTCTTTTAAACCTTTGTCCAATGTTTCATAGTTTCTCACCCCAAAACTAACGGTAATCGCATCGAAACTATTGTCTGAGAAAGGTATTTTTTCTGAATCTCCTTTTTGTAGCGTAATGATATTATCTAAGCCTAATTTCTTGATTTTCTCTACCCCGAAGGCTAACATACCCTCCGAGATATCGATCCCTACAATCTTTTCTGGCTTGATTTTCAAAGCTTCAATGGCGAAATCCCCCGTCCCTGTTGCGATATCTAATACAGACTTGATACCCTTGTTTTGCAATAATTTGATGGCTTTTTTGCGCCAAATAATATCAATCCCGCCACTTAACAAATGATTTAGAAAATCATATTTGTGAGAGATGGAGTTGAACATGTCAGCGACCTGTTCTTTTTTTCCTTTGGACTGATTCTTGTAAGGGACTACCATAATTTTAGCGAATTGGTTACGAACTAAACCAGTTCAATAAGCCAATGTTTCATAAAATTACCAAAAAAAATCGTTTAAATCGCGCTCATGTGGAAAACACTCACCATGATCCACATGATGGCAAAGCTGATGACGAGTGAAATGTTCACTAGCGAGGCAGCCAGAGGCGTATTAAGGTTTAATTCATCGGAATAAGTAATGACGGTCATCCCTACGGGTAGAATGAGGCAAAGCAACAACAAGTTGCGAAAACCGAGATCAAAGGGCAGCAAATAAAAACATATTCCCCCTACCAAAAATCCCAATGTATAGCGCAAACTTAACACTTGAAAAACCCGGAAATACGATTTTTTAGACAGGCGCACGCTGAAATAAATGCCCATCAATAACAACACGATTGGCTTATTGCCTGATGCGATGGTTGCAATGAGATCCAGCGCGAAGATGGGAAATTTCAACTGTAGCACGTTGACTAAAACACCCAGCACCATGGCTTGTAACGGAGGTAGGGAAACAATCCGTTTGAAAATATGCGCCGCAATGTGGTCTTTTTTAGGTCCACGACTGAAATAATTGCCCATCCCGTAATTCACAAAGAAGTTCACCACGGAATTCCCTAGGTCGAACATAATCGCATAAGTCAATCCCTGTATCCCAAAAATTCCTTCAATTAGTGGGTAGGCAAAAATCCCTAGATTAAATCCCGCGCTCCCAATGGTCATTACTCCGCGATTCTCCGGTTCTGTATTTTTGAATAGATGAAATGCCGTGAAGGACAAAAATAACCCAAAAAACATCGCAATTAACGGAAGGTAAATCAAGTCCCAGGTGATATTCACTCGAATCATCGTAGAGAATACTAAGGCCGGGAAAGTGGTGTGCATCAGAAATTTTGACAAAGACTTCCCGTCATGTTCCTGAATAAATCCTGCACTTTTCAGCGCGTAACCAATTGCAATGATGCAAAGCGCAGAACCAAAAACGATATTAGGATCAGTCATCTAAGCAGGTTTAGGAAGCGTGATTCGGAAGGTGGAACCCTTATTTATTTCAGTAGACTTCAAAATAAGTTTCCCCTGGTGGTAATTTTCGATGATCCGTTTCGCCAAAGTTAAGCCTAATCCCCACCCGCGTTTCTTGGTAGAAAAACCCGGCGAGAAGATTTTGGACGTATTACTAGGCAAAATACCTTTACCCGTATCTGAGATATCAATATGAATGAGATTATTCTTGCCCTCTTTCAATTCAATCCGCAATTGCCCCTGGCCTCCCATTGCGTCTACTCCATTCTTGCAAATATTCTCAATCACCCATTCAAACAAGTATTTATTCAGATTTGCCGTTTGATTCGCTGCCAAAGAAGAATGAATTTCGATCGTCACTTTGGACGAAATACGGATCTTCAGGTAACTGATAAAACTGTGTATAACGGCCTCAATGTCCTCTAATTTTAAAACAGGCGTCGATCCAATATTCGAGAAACGGGTCGTAATGGTTTCTAAACGCTGAATATCTTTGGATAATTCGACCACAATATCAGGATTAATGTGCGGCTCATTTCGGAGTAACTCTACCCAAGCCGTCAAGGAAGACAGCGGAGTGCCTAACTGATGTGCGGTTTCTTTGGCTAATCCCACCCAAACTCGATTTTGCTCAGCCCTACGGGAATACGAAAGAAAAATGTAGCCTAGAAAGCCGATAATGAGAACCACTAAGAGTTGCGATAACGGGTAATAGCGCAGCAATTTTAACAGTTTGGAATTTCCATAATAGATGTATTCTTTCTGGAAACCCATATCCATTTCGATGGGGGTATTCTGCTCCGCGATGATTTCCTTCAGCTTTTGCTGCAAGATTTCTTGTTTTTTTTCGGTGCTTAAAGTCTCTTGAATAGGAATATTGATTGAATTCAAATGGCCAGAACCATCCTTCCAAATCACCGGAATGGTATTATTTTCATTGATTTTCTTAATTCGCTCGAAAAAGAAATTGATATCCGCGTTGTTATCACTCGTCAACGCATAGCGAATCGTTTCCGCATACAATTCAATTTGCTGTTTTTCCCGCTCCTCTAATTTGGTCACTAAGCCATCTGTAAAGTACAGGGAGAATCCCGCCATCACCACGCTGACCGCGAAAAAGGCCACTTTCAACCACGTATCTCGGTTGTAAAAGGCTAATGGCAAGGAAAATTCTTTTAACATCATTATTTTCTTACCCTCAAAAGGGTACGTTCATCACAAATTACCTACCGTTTATCCAAATTCACAAATAAATTTTCTAAGGTACTTTGTATTGCATAGTACCTTGTCTATATTTGCATTATCAAATTAAACAAACAACCGATGGATATTGAAAATGCCAAGGTGCAAATGAGAAAAGGAATTTTGGAATTCTGCATTCTGAAAATTATCTCAAAAGGAGAGGTCTATGCCTCTACTATGTTATCTGAATTAACTTCCGCTAAAATCATGGTCGTGGAGGGTACTTTGTATCCTTTATTAACTCGCTTAAAAAACGCGGGATTTTTAGACTACCGCTGGGTAGAATCAGCGTCAGGGCCGCCTCGAAAATATTATTTATTAACAGAAAAAGGACAGGAATTTCTAGCTGAAATGTCCTCGACTTGGGATGAACTACAAGCATCCGTTAACCAAATCTCAAACGCTTCACCGCAGGCTTAACCCATACCCCCATGAAAAAGACTTTATCAATTAACATTGCTGGATTTGTCTTCCACATCGAAGAGGATGCCTATGCAACATTAGACACCTATTTAAAATCCATTCATGCCTATTTCGCCTCCTTCGAAGGATCGAAAGAAATCATCGCTGATATTGAATCGAGTATCGCAGAGAAATTTTGGAATATTAGAGAAACGGAGAAAACCGAAGCCATTTCTCAATCGCACGTCGATGCGCTAATCGCTTCTTTAGGAACCATTGCTGATTTCAAGCAAGTGGAAGAGGAGGAAGATAAGAAAGAAGGATATACCGCCCCTAAAACAGCGGGTGCCCCTAAAATTTTCCGTCGTGACATCACCCGTAAGAAATTAGGTGGTGTAGCGGCAGGGATAGCGCGGTATTTTGAAGTGGATGTGACCTGGGTTCGATTGATCCTATTAGCGTTATTGAGTGCGAGTTTCCCTTTATTTCATGTAGGAAATATTGTTTTCTGGGCTTATATCATTGTATGGGCTGCCATTCCTGGAGAGATAAACGTAGATGACGATAAATCCTACCGCAAATTTTACCGTGATCCGGAGAAAAAAGTGATCGGTGGGGTGATGGCCGGGATTGCGGCCTATACGGGTTGGGATGTAGGTTTATTGCGTGTTTTGGCGGTGTTATCTGTCGGTTTATTCGGTTCCGGAATTATCGCTTATTTGGTCATTATGGTCATTACACCTGAGGCTAAAAGCATGAAAGACAAGATGGAAATGACGGGTGAGCCTATCACGCTGGAAAATATTGAGAACAATATTAAGAAGAGTATTCAGCCCGATGAGACCGAAGAAAAGCCAATCACTAAATTGCTTTTATTCCCCTTCCGCATTCTAGCTACGGTTTTCACTGCCTTGAAAGGACCTTTGAACGTGATTCGTTGGTTCTTCCAAATTCTAGTGGGTGTCGTTTTGTTGATCTTAGGAATTGCGTTTATCATCGTTTTAGGAGCCTTGTGTACGGTTGGTTTTACGGGTATTGATCAAGGGCAATTCGTCCATATGGGCCCTTTGCCACTCTATTTAATTGCGAAAGATTTCCCATTCTGGGCGGTGCCTGCCTTAGTGATGGCCTTTTTACCCATTTTTGTCTCGATCGTGATCGCCGGAGTTTCTTTGTTAGCAAATCGCAAATTCTACAACAAGACTTATAAGATCGCTTCTACAACCATGGTAATCGTGGGTTGGATCGGTTTATTTGCTGCCGCTGCTTTTGTGGGCCGTAATTTTCAGCGTTCAGCCTCTTATAATCAGGTGAAGGAAATCGCGGTTTCGGATTCGACCACTTACGTGTTAGACATTGACAAAAAGGACAACGAGACGATCTGGCAAATGATGCTGGGGGAAAAAGTCGAAGAATTTACGTTTGATTTTGAGGATGAGGAGGATAACCATGATTTCAACGAGGAGCGTTTTAATCGCGCGAATATCGAGATCGAAGGCTATGATGGGAAGACGATTCAAGTGATATCGTATGCAAAATCGCAGGGTTTGACGCGTAAAGAAGCAGAGCTAAATGCCAAAATGATTCAGTACAATTACCTTCAAAAGGGTAAAGATCTGCGTTTTGACACCCATTTTAGCTTACAGAATTCCAAATTCCGTGCGCAACGTCTCAAGGTGAAAATCATGATACCTTATGGTAAATCGTTTAGCATGACGCGTGATTTTGCCTATTACATGGAAAACGTGCTCGAGTCAGGTTATTTCCACGAGGAAGGACAGGATCTGTTTATTGGGTCACATTGGACATTCTCAGCAGACAAGGGCTTGATTTGTCTAAACAGAACACCTCACAATGAGGAGGAATCGAATAACGAGGATTTTTCAACGGATAAGGTAGGATTTACCATCACGAAAGACCTGGAAAATTTCACCTCTATCCAAGGGCTCACTACTGAATCTTCTCAGATCAAAATCACCAGAGGCGATCTTCCTAAGATTACCTATCGTGGGAATCAAACCTTAGAGAGTTCGGCTCATGTGGAGAATAACGTACTAGTATTGGACAAAATTCAGCCAGGAATTGAAGTGGAAATTGTCGTGCCGGAATTAACCAAAGTAGAATTAGGGGGCAATGCGAACTCAGAAATCGAAGGTTTTACCTCGGCTAAAATGGATGTGATTTTGCGTGGTTTTCACTCGTTAACCTTAAAAGGCGGTGGGAATCAATTGAATGCAAGTGTGTTTGATTCTGCTGAATTAAACGCAGCGGATTTCGCCGTGGAGAAAGCCTACGTATCCATCGATAAATATGCCAAAATAGAGGTAAATGTCTCCAAAATGCTACAAGGAAAGAAGTATGAGAGTTCTAAATTCTCGAACAAAATGAGTGGAACGAGTTACAAATGGAATATGTTGAAATAACATGCAACCTATTTTGAATCTACAGCATCTAGCAACAAATTAAAAATTCTATGAAAAAAAATCTGTCTTTATTCGCCGCCTTTTTAGTCGTTTTTAGTTCCTTCGCAGATCCTGCGGTCGTTACGAAAAAATTCAAAGTTGCTAATTTTAAATCCATTGAGTTAGGGAGCGCCTTCGAAGTGCACGTTCACAAAGGAAGTGTCTATGCCGTTTCCATTACGGGGCGCGAAAAGGATTTGGATGATCTAGAAGTGAGTGTTTCTTCTGGAAAATTAGAAATTGGGTATGAAGCAGGTTGGAATTGGGGATGGAATAATAGCCGTTCGAAAATGGTTGTTAATATCACTCTCCCGCGCCTTGAAAGTGGAGAATTTACCGGTGCCTGCAAGGTAGATTTACAAGGTTTCACAAACGAAGAGGAGATGCGTTTGCTCTTCTCTGGTGCCGCAAAAGGAATGGCAGAGGGTTTGCGCACGGACAAATTGCGCATTGAATTGAGTGGCGCTTCAGATTGCAGAATCACTGGGCAATCGGATTACTTGAAGGTTGAAGCCTCCGGCGCGAGTCACTTAAAAGCTTTGGAATTCTTATCTCGTCATGTGGATGTGGAAGCTTCAGGTGCTAGTAGTGCCCAGGTGCACGTTCAAAAATCGTTGAAAGTAGATGCCTCTGGCGCATCTCACGTAAAATACAAAGGAAGTCCGATGATCACGAAAGACTTGTCAGGTGCAGCCTCGCTTCACCAGGTTAATTAAAGATTTTTTCACCTGCCTCGATGCGAATCGGGAGGGTGTTTTCCGCGGGAGGAATGGGACAGGCGAAATCTTCATTGTAGGCACAATAAGGATTATAGGCTAGATTAAAGTCCACCCGCAATCGATTGTTTTTTACATTTGTTAGGGGTAAATCTAAAAAACGTCCGCCTCCATAGGTTTCTGTGGGGGCGGTTTTGTCTTTAAACGGTAGGAAGAAATTCCCATCCTCGTGTTGATACAAAAGTAGGGAAACGGTAAACCCGCCTATCTCTCCTTTGATATTTCCGAATAAAATCAATTTTTCTGTTGTCCCATCTGTCATTTTTAATTCCACCGTTTTTGCTTTCTCTGCTTTTTCTAAAACGAAGTCGACGATGTAATCTTTGTTGAATTTGAAGTATTTGAGGCCCTTGAAGGAGGCTTTATCTTTGATGGGTGATTCTTCTCCACTTTTAAAGGCTTCATCTTTATCGCGACGAATTTTCAGCACATCAGTACCCGTTTCTTCAACCGGTTTCGCCGTGGGAATACTAAAATAAGCGAGGGTGGCGATGATAGGGATTAGAAAGAGGAACCATTTATTGAATTTCATAGGAATGGGTGTAATTTTGGGTACGTAAAAATAGCAAATAAATCAGATGTTTACAGGAATTGTGGAGGCGATGGGATCGCTGGTTAAGACAGAATCAAAAGGGACGAATGTGGAATTTTGGTTCACATGTCCGTTCACGCAGGAATTGAAAGTGGATCAATCACTGGCACACAATGGCGTCTGTCTGACGGTGGTGGAGATTCAGGGAGAGCAATACCGCGTGACAGCGATCGATGAGACCTTGCAAAAGACGAATTTGGGGGATTTGAAGCTAGGCCAAAAAGTAAACCTAGAACGTTGCATGGCCGCCAATGCTCGCTTCGATGGGCACATCGTACAAGGTCATGTAGATTTAACGGGAATTTGTACCGAGATAACGGATCAGAATGGAAGTTGGGAATACCGTTTTTCTTATCCTAAAACGAGTGGACATGTGACGGTCGAAAAAGGTTCGATTTGCGTGAACGGAACGAGTTTAACGGTGGTGGATTCGCAAGACGATTCTTTTACTGTTTGCATTATTCCCTATACCTACGAGCACACCGTTTTTCATCAACTAAGCGTGGGTGATCGAGTGAACTTAGAATTCGATATTCTAGGAAAGTATATTAAGAAATTAATGCAGCGATAGCCTTATTGACTTTTTCGAATCCAAAACGCTTCCAAGCGATTTCTTTTTGGTCTTGAATTTCTGCCAAACCTAAATTGCCAATACTGCCTAAGTGGGAGTGATTGATTTCGCGAGTACTGCCATCGAATGCTCCGTCTTCGATCTTTTTACCCACGATTTGATAAGCCTCTCTGAAGGGAACCCCTTGTACGACTAATTTATTTACCTCTTCTACCGAGAACAATAAATCGTATTTAGAGTCGACTAAGAGGTCTTTCTTCACTTTCATATGGCTCACCATATAGTGTGTGATTTCTAATCCGTCCAAAATCTCTTCAATCGCCGGCATCAACAATTCCTTTGTTAATTGGAATTCCCGGTGGTATCCTGAAGGTAAGTTGCTCGTTAATAACTGCAGCTGATTCGGTAAAGCTTTCAGTTTGTTGGCTTTTCCACGCAATAATTCGGCTACGTCCGGATTCTTTTTGTGCGGCATGATGGAACTTCCCGTCGTTAAAGAGCTAGGAAGTTCGATGAAACCGAAGTTTTGGGAGTTGTACAAACACACATCCATCGCTAATTTGCTTAATGTCGTAGCAATCTGTGCGATGGCCGTTAAAACGAATAATTCGGTCTTTCCACGCGATAATTGGGCATTCACGACGTTCACGTGTGGTGATTCGAAACCTAATAATTCCGTGGTGTATTTTCTGTCCAAAGGGAAGGACGATCCATATCCCGCACCAGAACCCAGCGGATTCTTGTTCGCTAAACGGAAGGCTGCTTCTAATAATTCAATATCTTCTACCAGGCTTTCTGCATAAGCTCCGAACCACAGTCCGAAAGATGAGGGCATCGCAATCTGCAAGTGGGTGTAGCCGGGTAATAAATCGTTTTTATGGGCTTCGCTTTTGGCGATTAATAAGTCAAATAAACGTTCTACTGAATCAGCGATGTGCTGGATTTCAGCCCGCATAAACAATTTCAAATCCACTAAAACTTGATCGTTTCTAGAACGGCCCGCGTGGATTTTCTTTCCTTGATCACCTAATTTCTGCGTTAATAAGTACTCGATTTGAGAATGTACATCTTCCATTCCGTCTTCGATGGTGAAATCGCCGGCTTCGATTTGGGCATAAATAGCTTTTAATTCAGCGCACAAAGGGCCTAATTCGTCCGCGCCCAGTAAACCTACTTTCTCTAACATCGTAATGTGAGCCAGGGAACCAAGCACATCATAGCGCGCTAATTGCAAGTCGTACACGGGGTCGTTCCCAATCGTGAATTTCTCGATTTTAGCGTCTGTCGTCTGATTTTCTTTTTGCCAAAGTTTTGCCACAATCTTAAATGCTTAGGGTTGTAAGGAGATTTTGATAGGTTTGGATGCCCTGTTTCAGTTCATCCAAGAAAATATATTCGTCTGCCGTGTGCGATCTGCCGGAGTGTCCGGGACCGATTTTGACAGAGGGAATTGCTAATAAAGCTTGATCTGAAAGGGTAGGGGAGCCGAATAAAGAGATCCCTAAACCTTTTGCCGCTTGCACTAGCGGATGCGTTTCTTCCATTCTGCTGGAGTTTAAACGCATCGATCTAGGGGTTAATTCAGCCTGAACGATGGTTTTTAATTCAATTAAAACTTCTTCCAGCGAATAACATTCGTTCACCCGGCAATCAATCACGTAATCACAGGTATCCGGAACCACGTTATGTTGTTTTCCTGCATTGATAACGGTAACGGTCGTTTTTACCGGTCCTAATAATTCCGAAACCTTCGCGAAAGAATGGTTTTGGATGTGTTGTATATCCTCCAAAGCCAAATAAATCGCATTCACCCCCTCATTTCTGGCCGCATGCCCTGCTATTCCTTTTACTTTTGCATCCACCACCATCAGGCCTTTTTCTGCTATCGCCATCGCGCAATCCGTCGGCTCGCCTACGATC